>NZ_CAUWGY010000027.1:0-30435 GCF_963558415.1 uncultured Ruthenibacterium sp.
GGGGAAAAGAGCACCAAACAGGTTACGCTGTGGTTGTCTCTTACCTATTCCTATTACCGGATTTGGATTTCCGAGGCAGAAATCTCTCCCAAACTGCTGGATGGGGTAGAGGTAACATTGAACTGGGAGAACAGCGGTGTGGCGCCTGTGTATGCCGACTGGCCGGTTTATTTGCAGGCAGTGGATGAGGCGGGCCAGGTGATGCAGCAAGCGCAGGTCGATTTGACGCTGTCCCAGTTGTTGCCCGGCGAGAGTGTGCAGACCACGACGGTTTTGCCTCATACGAATCTGCGTGGAACCGACGGCTGTGCCGCTTTGCGCTTGGTGATCGTGGACCCCATGACCGGTCAACCCGCTATTCGATTGGCCAACGAGGAAGTGGAAGGGGAGGACCGGGCGCTGATTTTGTGGAAAGTATTGTAATATGCGCTGAAACAAAGCCGGTAAAAACGTCACTTTGCCCAGCGCGCAAATGCTTCACAGTTTCTCCATTTTATGCTATCATGAATAATACTAAACGGATATAAATATTGGCAAACACGGGTAAACCCGTGGACGCAAAGCCTTAGTGCCTAAACAGAAATTTCTGCATGGTTGACTGGCCGCAACAAATTTTGTTGCGGCTTTTTTTTGTATAGAGGAGATTGTCTATGTCCATTGAATACGACGCTCTGACAATGAAAGAGACTGATGGTGAGGTATCCTTTGCCTACACAAAGATCTCTGCTGCCAAAATGCCCGAAACGCTCAATGGCGAGAGCGGCCACCACATCTGCTATGTAAAAGTTTTGACAGAACTAATCGCCCGGGAACTGGTCAGGCAGACCGACCGCTACGACCTGGATGAGGAAAAAATCAGACAAATCGCACTGGCCTCCTGCCTGCATGATATTGGAAAATCTCGTGTTCCCAAGGCCATTCTGGAGAAAAAGGGCGTTTTGACTCCTGTTGAATACGATATTGTAAAAAAGCATACGACCTTCGGTTGGGAGATGCTCGAGCGCTTTGGCGACACACTGGATCCGCAGACCAAAGCCTACGCGATGGATGTGTGCCTGTTCCATCACGAGCGCTTTGACGGCACGGGCTATCCCCAAGGACTGAAGGGAGACGATATCCCCATCTGGGCGCAAATCGTCTCCATTGCAGATGCCTATGAGGCGATTACCACCGAGCGCAGCTATAAAAAAGCGCTGTCCCGGGACGTAGCGTTGGAGATGATCTCCAACGGTATGTGCGGCGTGTTCGATCCGCTGCTGATCCAGTGTCTGATTCGAGTGGCGGATCATCGTCAGTTGGAAGACATCCGCAGCAACCTGATCTCCTCCCGGGCACTGCACATCGACCCCTACGCGCTGCCGCCGAAAAAAGTGTTGCTGATGGGCAATCTGCGCTATGTCACCCCGCAGTTCCTGGAGGACAGTTTCCCCGGTGCCCACATTTCTGTCATCGGAAAATGCGCAATGCACCTGGGCCGTGGCGTGAAGGTCTACGACGTAGAAACGCCCAACTACAAGGCCATTCTCGGGACATACGATTTTGACTTCATCGTCTATTTTTCCAATGAGCTGACTTACGACACCATCGCCCCCAGCGATACCGAGACGCTGCGTCAGGTGATGAAGGCCGGCAAATACCTGGCCAGCGAAACCAAGTTTCTCTATCTCTCCTCGCTGGACGCGGCTTTTGACGAATCCAGCGACCGAGGTATCATCGCCGCTGCTAAGGAGAACGTCTGCCTTTTCTGGGCAAGACAAAATCATATTAACCTTAAGATTGTGCGCATTCCATACCTTTACAATGGCGCTGCCAAGGACGATTTTTTGTATGATTTGTTTGAGCAGATGCGCACTCACCGCACGGTTCGGCTGAGGGAGAGCGAATCCTCTGAAATGCACTTTCTCTCCTTGAGCGATTTGTCCGCTTTGATCGTGCGTCTGGTCGATTCCTGGGCGCCGGGCGAGGGAATCCTTACGGTGAACGACGATTTTCATATCACCTTTGGCCAGTTGTGCAAAGAACTGGCGCCGTTGGCGCCGGGCGTGACTTTCGATTTCACCGGAAAAAATCCGCCCAAACGTCTGGAACTAAAAAACACTGCGCTCAAGCAACAATACAGTTGGTTCGCCGCCATCTCTTTGTTGACCGATTTGCCGGACGAATACAGCGCCTATCAGGAAAGCTTGGGAACCGACGGTTCTCTCTGGAAAAAGCTGATGGCTCTTTTCGGAAAACACTCTGCTCCGCTGCGCATCGCGGAGACAGTGCTTCTGTTCCTCCTGTGCGAATTTTTGGTGCAGATCACCGATTCGGCGTTGTTTTTCTCTCTGGTGGATTTCCGCTTGGCGTACATCGTCATCATCGCCACCCTCTACGGCTTGCCCTACGGCATGGGCGCTGCCGCTCTTTGTTCCTTTTCCTGGATTGCGGCAAAGGTGATGGACGGTACTAGTTGGATGACCCTGTTTTATGAGCCCACCAACTGGCTTACCTTTATCTTTTTCTTCTTGGTGGGAGCCATCTGTGGCTATGTAAAGCTGAAAAAAGATGACCAGATCCGTTTTACCACGGAGGAGAACCGGTTGCTAGAGGCAAAGTTGACCTTTACCCGCCAGATTTACGAAGACACCTTCCGGGAAAAGCAAGATCTCAAAAAACAGATCATCGGCTCGAAAGACAGCTTCGGAAAGATTTTCGACATCACCCGCCAACTAAACACGGTGGATGCCCGGGAACTGTATCTTAAAATTGTGGATAGCTTTGAGAGCATTTTGGAAAACAAGACGCTCAGTGTCTATTCGGTGAGCAAAGACAGTGGTTTCGCCCGGTTGGAAGTGGCGTCCCGCAGCATTATGCACGACGTTTCCCGCTCCATCTCACTGGACACTTACGCTCCAGTAATGGAGGTGCTGAACCAGGGCGAGGTATGGCGCAACGTTCATTTTCTGCCGCACATGCCCATGTTTGCGTGCGGCATCAGTCAGGACGACAAGCCTCTGCTGCTCATCTTTATCTGGAGTGCGCAGACACACCAGCGCTCGCTGTATTACGTGAACCTGTTCCGCATTTTATGCGATTTGACCCAGATGTCCTTCATCCGCGCCCACGATTACAGCCGCGCCATGCATGACCAGCAGTATGTGGGCCACACCATTCTGCAAAACGCTTCTACCTTCCGCAATTCGCTGCATGTCTTTCGGGAGATGGAAGAGCGCCGGGTCTTTCAGTTTTTGCAGTTGAAGGTGGACGCCGGCGACCGTTCCAAGGAGGAGTTGGGCACATTGCTTTCCCGGTGTGTACGAACCAACGACGTGGCAGGTCTTTTGGAGGATGGCAGTGTTTGGCTGCTTTTGTCTCAGGCGGGGAACGAGGACCTGAAATTTATCTTGCCTCGCTTTGAAAGACTGGGCCTTTCGGCGCAGGTGGCGCAGGTGCCGGACCTGCCGGATGAGCAGGCAGAGCCCGCCGCCCAAGAACCCTCCCGACAGGCTTTGCTCGCAGAGCCGGCAAAAGAAAAAACGCCGCAAACACCGCCTCCCAAAACACCGAAGGCCTCGGCGGCCAAAAAGCCGACCGGGCCGCTGGCACACCGGTCTGTGGCGACCCGCCGGGCCAGGGCTGCAAAGAGCAAAAAACGCCTTACGGACCTTCTGGGTCCGCTGCTGGGTGGGCGGCGGTGAACGTCTGCCCCACGCAAAACCATTGACTGAGCAGAGGGAACGAAACAATATGTTTTGGTACGAAATCGTCTTTTGGGTTCTGATGCTACTGCATCTGCTTTGCTGTGCCCTAATTTATATCGGAATTCGGGCCGGGGTGCTGAAGGTGCGCCGGCTGATGGCACTGGTGGCTCTTCTAGTGCCCTTTTGGGGCGAAGTACTGGTGTTGGTGTTGCATTTTCAGATCCTGTTCAAGCAGACCGACCGCAGCGAGGTTGGAGTGGAGAAGTTCCAGGTGGACTCGGAGCTCTACAAGGGCATCCAGCGGGATGAGAGCCGCGTTTCCGGGTCCACTGTTTCCATGGAGGAGGCGCTGATTGTAAATACCCCCAAGGAGCGCCGGGCTCTCATCATGGATATTTTGAACGACAACCCCAAGGCCTATGTGGAATTTTTGAAGATGGCCGGCAACAACGATGACACTGAGGTGGTGCACTACGCCGTTACCGCCATGGTGCAGATTGCAAAGGAAAACGACCAGACTCTCTGGGAGCTGGAGCAGAAGTATACCCAAAATCCAGACGATCCAGAGTTGCTGACGGCTTACTGTGAGTTTTTGTGGCGCTGCTTGGAGCAAGGTCTGATGCAGGGCCAGGTAGAGCGGATGAACCGCAACTTGTTCGATGTCCTCATCCAGAAAAAGATGGGGCTTGGCCCTGCCGTCGCCGAGGACTATTTGCGCTGCATCCGCAACAACATGGAGCTGAAAAACTATACCGCGGCTGCCTCCTGCATGGAGAAAGCCATGCGGTTTTGGCCCCGCAACGAGGAGTTCCTCATTGAGAAAATTCAGTACTTGGCGGATTTGGAGCGGGGCGAGGAGTTGCAGGCGCTGTTGCACCGGCTGGAGGAAAAAGATCTGTATCTCACCGCCAAGGTAAAAGAGGTGATCGCATTTTGGAAAGACTGAAGGCAAAATTTGCCTCTTTTGAATACAAGGGCCTTGCGGCCATTGCCCTGGTGTTTGTTGCCATGGCGGTCATTCTGTTTGTGGAGCGAAGCGGCATCCGTTATCAATACAACACCCTTTCGCTGTCCCTTCTGCCTTCCGAATCCACCTTTTCCAAGGCCGAGGCGCTGGAAAAGATGCCACAGGACTGTCTGTTGCTGTACAACAGCGAACGCGCCGACAGCCGCATGGCGCTGGAGGAGTTCGAAGTCATCCTCACCGATATGAAGGTGGGTCACGACACAGTGGACCTTTCCCGCACCGACACCTGGTCTTTCAAAGGCTATAAAACAACGGTGCTGCTGCTCAGCAATCTTTCGGATTTGGGCGAAAAGCTTACCGAGTTGAATCAGTGGGTTCTGGATGGGGGCGGTGCACTGCTGCCCATGACTCTTTCCAAGGAGCCTTACTTTTCGGTGATGGAGCAAAAGTTTGGCATCGTGGAATCCTCCTACGATTATGCTCTGGTGGACTCCATCTATGTGACCGAAAACTTTATGGCCGGCGGTGGTCAGGGCTTTGCCATCACCGACGCTTGGGATTCCGCTCTCGTTGTGCGGGTGGCCGAGTCGGACCAAGTGAAGATACATGCATACACCGACGACGACCGGAAACTGCCGCTGGTGTGGGAGAGCCGCTACGGCAACGGCCGCTTCGTGCTGGATAACTTTGGTATCTACACCAAGGAGATGAGGGGAATCTATGCCGCATCTTACAGCCTGCTGACCCCTGTCACTGTCTATCCGGTGATCAACGCCTCCTGCTTTTATCTGGATGACTTTCCCTCCCAAATCCCCTCGGGCAGCAACGAGTACATTTGGCGGGACTACGGTACTTCCACGCGGGATTTCTATGTGAACATTTGGTGGCCGGACATGATGAATCTGGCCGACCGCTACGGTCTCCAGTACACCGGTCTTGCCATTTTGTGCTATGACGACCGGGTGGATGGCACCACTGCCGACCCGCCGGATAAAGAGACCTTTTTGAACTTCGGCAACATGCTGCTGCGCATGGGCGGCGAGATTGGATACCACGGCTACAACCACCAGCCCCTGTGTCTGGACGACTGCGATTACAACGGAGTCTATGACTACAAAACCTGGCAGAGTGAAGACGCTATGGCCAGCGCGCTGGATACGCTCTTGGAACTGTGCGATGAATTGTTCCCGGGAGTGGAGATGTCGGTGTATGTGCCCCCATCCAACATCATGTCCGAAGGAGGGCAGTCATTCCTCATCCGGGAGTATCCCCAAATCCGATCCATCTCCGGCATCTATTTTGAGTCGAGCGATTTGGATTTTTACTGCACGCAGGAGTTCGACGTGGGCGAAAACGGAGTGGTGAGCCAGCCCCGTATCATCTCCGGCTGCAACTTAGAAGATTACATGAAGCTGGCGGCCCTTTCGGAACTGAACTTCCACTACGTCAACAGCCACTTTACTCACCCCGACGATGCGTTGGACCCGGAACGGGGCGCGGAGCTGGGCTGGGAAGAGCTGAAGACTCGCTTCACGGAGTATTTAGACTGGCTCTACACCGCCGCGCCCAACATTCGCAACTTCACTGGCAGCGAGATGGCAGCGGCCGTGCAGCGCTATGCCAGCCTCACTGTTTCCACCGAAATGAGCGGCAAGACGCTCAAAATCCATCTGGGCAACTTTGCTGACGAAGCGCATTTGATGATGCGCTTTAACGATGATGTCCCTCGAGAAGTAGAGGGCGGAACGCTGGAACAGCTCACTGATACCCTTTATCTTCTGCGGGCGGACCAGCCTGACGTGACTGTAACATTTGCATAGAAAGGCGGCTCTTACGCTTATGCGCATCTGTTTGGTGCTTGAGGGATGTTATCCCTACGTAAACGGCGGTGTTTCCACTTGGATGCACCAGTACATAACCGAAATGCCGCAGCACGAGTTCGTGCTGTGGGTCATTGCTGCCAAGCGGGAGGACAAAGACAAATTCGTCTATCAGTTGCCTCCCAATGTGACGGAGGTGCATCAGGTCTTTTTGGACGACGCGCTGCGCCTTAAGGGCGACGGTGTGATGGATCACGCCTTTACCCCCGCCGAGACCCGGGCTCTGGAAGAGCTCATCGGCTCCGGCAACCCGGACTGGGACCTGCTTTTTTCCATGTATCAGGTGCGGCGTATTGACCCCATGGCCTACTTGAAAAGCGAGGCCTTTCTGCGGGAGTTCGAGGAGAGTCTGGAGCGAAATTATCCGTACATCGCTTATGCGGACGCCTTCCACTCCACCCGCTCCCGGCTTCTGCCGGTCTTATATCTGCTTGGGGTGGAGGTGCCCCGGGCGGACTGCTACCACGCCATCTGTACCGGTTACGGCGGGCTGCTGGCCTGCCTGGGGGCCCATCTTTACAGAAAGCCTCTGTTGCTCACTGAACACGGCATCTACACCCGCGAGCGGGAGGAGGAGATCATCGGCGCCCGGTGGGTGGGCAAGGCCTTTAAACAGCATTGGATCCGCTTTTTCTACATGCTCTCCTCGCTCATCTACACGCGCGCCTGGCGCATCACCAGCCTCTATCAGGGGGCCATGGAAATGCAAATTGACATGGGTGCTGCCCGGGAAAAATGCTTGGTCATCGCCAATGGCATCAGTTACGAAAACTTTTGCACAATCCCCCGCAAGGAGGAGAACGGCATCGTAGATATCGGTGCGGTGGTGCGCTTTGCTCCCATCAAGGATATCAAGACCATGATCTATGCCTTCTATGAACTGTGCAGCCGGATGGACAATGTGCGGTTGCACATCTTGGGCGGTGTGGACGACCAGGAATACGCCGACGAGTGCTTTGCCCTCATCGATCAGCTAGGCCTTCAAGAGAAAGTGCTGGTGCCCGGACGCGTGGACGTGGTGGAATATTTTGAAAAGCTGGATTTCACGATGCTGTCCTCTTTGTCGGAGGGGCAGCCTCTGTCGGTACTGGAGTCTTTTGCGGCGGGGCTGCCGGTGGTCACCACCGACGTGGGCTCCTGCAGTGAACTGATTTTGGGCGTTCCGCCGGATGAGTTTGGCCGCGCCGGCTACTTTGTACCTCCCATGCAGCGGGAGAAGATGGCCGCCTCTCGCAAAATGCGGCTGGAGATGGGTCAGCGCGGACAGCTTCGGGCTTCCACCTATTTCCGTTATAACATTATGCTCTCAAAATATTGTGCGCTCTACGAGGAGGTGGAGGAACTTGGCCGGCATCGGCTTCGAATTGAAGAAACTGTTTAAACGCACCGGTGTGCTGGCCTCGCTGCGAGCCTTCGGCTACGCTACCGTTATCACCACCGGTCCCATGCTACTGGGCATTGTACTGCTGCTGGGATTGATGGCCATTTGCGTTTTGGGGCGTGTTTCCACCTTTGACCGGGAACTGCTGGTCTGCATGATCACCTATGTGCTGCTGGCCTCGGTGACGGTGACCTCCTTTTTGTCCATGGTGGTCACTCGCTTTACCGCCGACATGCTGTTCGAGGAACAAAACGACCGGGTGCTGCCATCCTTCTGGGGATCCTCGCTGCTGATGCTGGCAGTGGGCGGCATTTTGTGGGGCGTGTTCCTGTTGTTTTCCGGGGCCACCTTTGTACAGGGCGTGCTTTTGTTCATACTGTTCCAGGAGTTGGTGCTGGTGTGGAACGCCATGAGCTACCTCACTGCCATCAAGGACTACCGCAATATGTTCCGTTCCTTTTTCGCAGCCATCGGTCTAGCGCTGGTGCTGGGCTTTGTGCTGGTGGCGGCAGGCGGGCCAGCCATCGAGTCGTTGCTGCTGGCGGTATCTGCGGGCTATGGGCTCAAGGCCGTTTGGGACGTGGTGCTGCTCTGCCGCCATTTTCCCCGCTCGGAAGCGCCGGCATTTGCCTTCCTGGAATGGATGGATAAATATCCCGCCCTGGCTTGGATCGGTTTTTTCACGAACATGGGATTGTTCTCCCATCTGGTCATCATGTGGGCCAGCGAGGTGGGTGTGCGGGTGAAGGGACTGTTTTTTGGCGCACCCTACCACGACATCCCGGCGCTGCTGGCTTTTCTGACCATCCTCATCACTACGGTGAACTTCGTGGTGTCAGTGGAAGTAAACTTTTATCCAAAATACCGCAACTACAATAGTCTTTACAGCGACAAGGGCACCGGCCGTGACATTTTGCAGGCGGAAAAAGAGATGCTGGAAGTGCTGAAAAGCGAGCTCTTTTACACCTCTCTCAAGCAGTTGCTGTTCTCCGCTTTGGCCATCTCGCTGGGCGGGTATTTATTGGACCTTATGCCCCTGGGTTTCAACGAGGTGATGAAGGGTTACTTCCGCACTTTGTGCGTGGGCTATGGCTTGTATGCTATTGGAAACATGCTCATGCTGATCCTGCTGTATTTCATCGATTACAGGGGAGCTTTGCGAGCGACAGCCGCCTTTGCCGCCGGGTCGGTGGGGTTTTCGGTGATCTCGCTGTTTTTTCCGTCGGTGTACTACGGATTCGGCTTTCTGCTGGCATCATTGCTCTTTCTGGTGATGGCGCTGGTGCGGCTGAATTATTATATCAAGCGTCTGCCTTACTACATCCTCTGCGTGCAGCCGCTGGTAGAGGAGAAGGCTCACGGCCCTGGAAAAAGAGCCGAGAGCTGGCTGGAACAACATTTAGGAGAGGAGAGAAGCGAATGAGGGCAAAACGAGCACTAAGTTTTGTGTTGGCTGCTGCTTTGGTGTTTTCGCTTTCTGGCTGCACTGCGAGCGCGCCGGCTTCGTCCGCGTCCCAGAGCGAGGCGGTAGGGGAAAGTAGTTCGGTGGTAAAGGAGGAAGCCACCACCCTGGACGAGATGCATCTGCGGGACAAAAGCCTGCTCTACGAGGGACATGACCCCAGCGAGGTGGTCACAATGTACCTGACGGTGTCCACTGGAAACGCTGCCGAAAACACCGACCACACTTGGCAGGAGATCAACACCTATTCCGTCTATGACTACGAAGAGATGGGGGTGGACCGCTACCAAGTGGCAGGACTGATTCAGGTGGGGGACGAGAACGGGCCTCTGCCCGGTGAGCTGGGCTTTGGCCAGTCGGCGCCCAACTGCACGGTGCAGATCCGCGGCCAGACCTCCAGTTCGCTGGCTCAGAAAAACTACAAGATCAGTGTGAAGGACAACAAAGGGGAGTGGAACGGCCAGACCACCATCGCCTTGAACAAGCATCAAAGCGACGGCCTGCGCTTTCGCAACAAAATGGCCTACGACCTGATGGCGGGCATCGATGAGATGATGGGCCTGCGCACCACCTTTGTGCACCTGTATGTGAAGGACACCACCGCCGGCGGCAGCGGCCAGTTTGTGGACTACGGCCTTTACACTCAGGTCGAGCAGTTGAACAAGACGGCTTTGAAGGCCCATGGGCTGGACAAAAACGGTCATCTTTACAAGATAAACTTTTTTGAGTTCTACCGCTACGAGGATGTCATCCGCATGGCGGACGATCCTCTCTACGATTTGGACGCCTTCGAGGAATTGCTGGAGGTGAAGGGCGACGACGACCACACCAAGCTCATTCAGATGCTGGAGGCGGTGAACGACTACACCCAATCGGCAGAGGATGTGCTGGAGGAGTACTTCGATATTGAGAATATGGCCTACTGGATGGCCTTCCATCTTCTGATGGGCAACCGGGACACCCAGAGCCGCAACGTTTACATTTACAGCCCCCTTAACTCCAATAAGTGGTACTTTTATTCCTGGGACAACGACGCTATGCTCAAGCGCGGGGAGTACGCGCTTTCCGACCGTTCGGACGGCCTTGGCTGGGAGGACGGCGTGAGCAACTATTGGGGCAACGTGTTGTTCCAGCGGGCTCTAAAGACCGAGAAATTCCGCACGGCGCTGGACCAGGCGGTCGAGGACTTGCGGGCCTATCTGACGCCTCAGCGCATCGACGCTATGGCGGCAGAGTACAGTGCCATCGTGAAGCCCTATCTCTATCGGATGCCTGACATTCAGTACGCCCCTCTCACCCAGAGTCAGTACGACGACGTGGCTGCCGCACTGAGCAGCGAAATAGAGACCAACTACCAATCTTACAAGGAGTCCTTCAAAAAGCCTATGCCCTTCTACATTGGCGTGCCGCGCAAAGAAGAAGGCCAAATGGTCTACCAGTGGGACCCCGCCTATGACTTCGACGGCGAAACCGTCACCTACACTTTTGAGCTGGCCTCGGATTACACCTTTGCCAATCCTCTTGTCCGCGAGAAGGGGCTATTGTTGCCGGAATACAGGGGCGAGCCGTTGCCCGCCGGGCAGTACTTTGTGCGTGTGACCGCCACCAATGCCAGCGGATATGAGCAATACGCCTTTGATTACTACGTCATTGAGACTGGTAAGGTATATGGTGTCAAATGCTTCTATGTAAGCCAGGACGGCACCATCACGGAGGACGTTTATGAGGAAAGCTGAGCGGTACCGTCACGAGTGGAAATACCTCATTGACACGGCTCAGAAAGAGGCCATATGCAGCCGCCTTGGGCCAGTGATGCAACTGGATCCTCATGCGGCGAACGGAGGCTACACCCTGCGCAGTCTGTATTTTGAGGACTATTTCCATTCTGCCTATTCGGAAAAGGATGCCGGTATTTTGCTGCGAAAGAAATACCGCATCCGTATCTATGACTACTCTGACCGCAGCATTAAGCTGGAGCGCAAAAAGAAGACCGGTAGCTACATCTATAAGGAATCCGCCCGGCTGACTCGTCAGCAGGTCTATCAGATTCTGGACGGTGACTACGCCTTTTTGCTGGCCAGTGATCAGCCTCTGTGTCAAGAGTTCTACTACGAGTGCATCAGCAACGTGATGCGTCCGCGCACCATCGTTGATTATGAGCGTCAGCCCTGGATCGTGGACGCGGGCACCGTGCGCATCACCTTCGATACGGATGTGCGTGCGGCGGTGGGAAGCTTCGACATCTTCGATCCCACCCTGCCGGGTCTGCCGGTGTTAGAGCCGGGCAAATGCGTCATGGAAGTGAAGTTCACGGAGTTTTTGCCAGACTTTGTGCGGCAGGTGCTTCCCGACCGGGCTTCGGAATTCACGGCTGTGTCCAAATATGTGTTGTGTTATGAAAAAACTGCCTATCAAAACGATTTTGAACACTATTGGTTCGATAATTAGGAGCGTGTGAAATGAGCGTTCAAGACTTTATCAAAAAATCCATTCTGGAGTCCGGTGCCTTTGATCAGGCCACAATCCTGGAGATATCCATCGGCTTGCTAACGGCCCTGTTGGCGGGTGCGCTGATCTATCTGGTCTATAGCAAGTTTTATGTGGGTGTTATCTATTGCCGCAGCTTCGCCATCACCTTGGTGGGTATGACTGTGCTCACTGCCATGGTCACCTTGGCGATTAGCACCAACATCGTGATTTCTCTCGGTATGGTGGGTGCGTTGTCCATCGTGCGTTTCCGCACCGCGGTCAAGGACCCGCTGGACCTTTTGTACCTGGGCCATAACCACCGGCATTGCCGCCGGTGCTCAAATGTATGTACTGGTGGTGGCGGCAGCAGTCATCATGATCCTGCTGATTGCCCTCTTCCAAAAGCATCAGCTCAAAGGCCGCATCTATATCGCGGTCATCCACTACACCGGCGAGGAGACGATGGAGAACATTGTCCGTTCCTTCGGCAAGATAAAGTATTTCATCAAGTCTCAGACCGCCCGCAAGGACTCCACCGAAATGGCGGTGGAACTGTTCTTCAAAAAATACGACCCTCTCTTTCTGGAGCGTCTGCGCGCCGTGAACGGGGTGCAGGATGCCACCCTCATCCAGTACAACGGGGAGTATCACGGCTGACGCGATGCCAATCGAGGACTTGGTATCCGCAATTTCCCGGGCCGTTTTTTGAAAAAACTGGCCCGGGCTTTTTCTTTACGGATTCAGTCAAAAATGCTTTCATGACAGTGCGCGTATGCCGGTCTCCAAAAGGCCCGCTCGGCCCTTTCCTGCGCCGGCTTTACCTTTACAAATCAAAACTCCAACATATATAATGATATTAGATTTTATCTGTAAACCAACGTTTTTGCCGGGCAAGCGCCGGGCAGAAACCATTTCATAAGGGGGGATCGTGTGCCTGCCTTTTTCGACTACACCGCATCCTCTGTTGACCTGCCGGCGGTACTGATCGCCAATGGTCTGGGTGTGTGTTTGATGGTGATGCTGTTAACAGGACAGCGTCGTCACCGACCTGCACAACTGGCTGACGGCAAAATCTTTGCCTGGATCTGTCGGTTGTGCCTGTTGCTGTGCCTTCTGGAAATAGCTGGTTTTGTGTTGGATGGCCGGCGCTTTCCCGGTGCGCGAACCGCGGCTCTTGCTTGCAATGTGCTGTTGTTCATGGTGGGCGCGCTGCCGGCCTATCTTTGGATGTGCTGCCTCAACAGCCGTCTCGGACGGCGTTGGCGCCGGCTGGCGATTCTGCCTGCTGTGTCTGTGATGGTGCTGTCGGCGGCTAACCTTTTTGTCGATGTGTATTTCGGCATCACCGATGCCAATGTCTATTACCGCGGACCGCTTTCTTGGTTCCCCTATGTGGTCACCCTGGGCTATCTCGCCGGCGGAACGCTGCTCATCAAACTGCGGCAGCGACACATCGGTCGCTATGTTTACATGCCGGTAAGTGCATTTCTGCTGCCGGTTTACATGGGCGTCGCTCTTCAGTTGATTTTTTACGGTTTGTCCTTTATCTGGGTAGCGGCGGCGCTGGGACTCACCAGCTTGTACATCAGTTTGCAAAGCGAACTGACCTTCCGGGATTCACTGACCAATCTTTACAACCGAAGCTTCCTGCTGCACTACCTCCGCAATCAGAAAAAGAAAGCTACGCTGACAGGCATTCTGTTGGATGTAAACAGCTTCAAGACAATCAATGACACGTTCGGCCACCAGGAGGGCGACCGCGTTTTGAGGGCCGTTGCCCGTATGTTACTGGAGGCCGCGAGCGACAAAACGATCGCTGCGGTGCGCTACGGCGGCGACGAATTTGTGGTGCTGATGATGGACGACGGCTTCGAACAGGTGCAAATGTTCCGTCAACGTCTTGACCGCTGTCTGCATCAGTACAACCGCACCGAAGGCGCCGCAAACCCCATTTCCCTTGCCGCGGGTGTGGCTCGAATCGAATTGGGAACAGGGGACTCGGAACTGTTTTTTCAGGAGATGGACCGAAAAATGTACGAGGACAAAGCGGTCTTTTATCAGCAGATGCAGCGGGATGTTGCCCGCGCGGGCGAGCGGAATTAACATCGCACAGGGGGCGAAAAAATGAAAATGCGCAGGGAACATCACTGGACAAATCTTGTTCTGAGCGGTTCACTGCTGGTGTTCGTTGCAGCGCTGTTGGCGATCACCATAGCGCTGGTGCGCAGTAAGCTGCTGCAAAACGCCCAGGATTTTGGTATGGCGCTGGTGCAGAGCTACGCCATCGAAGAAGAAATGAACATCGAGAACTTGGAGACCAGTGTGCAGATCGCCAGTCAGTATGTGGATGAAATCGTGACGGACGGCGGTGACCCGGAGCAGGTACAGCAATGGTTGGAGGGCTATTTCCGCAAGCTGGCTGACACCATCGGCGAAGGCCTGATTGACATCTACGCCGTGGTGGACGGCGGCATTGTGGCCGCTAATCCGTGGGAGGGGGACGACGATTTCGATTTTCGTCAGTCCGAATGGTACACTGAGGCCATCCAGGCCGACGGCGAACTGGTGTGCGGCGAGGTGTACACCGACGCCATCACGGGAGAAAAGATTTTCACCATTTCCGTTGCGCTGGAGGGCGAGGGAAACGTGCTGGCCATGGATGTATTCGTTCAGGACCCTCAGATGCACACCACCATTCACACCCTTCCGGAGAAATTTTCTTATTATCTGTGTGACCGAAACGGTGGTCTGCTCTATGCCAGCACCATCTGGGAGAAAGACGCCGAGCAACTGCAGAGCTTTGCCTATTATATGCTGGCTGGTATCGAGGACGGGTCCCTCATCGATTACGACAGCTTTTTCAACGATCCGAATGGCGTGCCCCGCAGCCTGTACTACTACCGTATGGAAAACGGTTGGACGGTCATCATCACAACGCCGGTGAGCGATATCCTGATGGGGGAGACCAATACACTGGTAGTGTTTATGGGGGCCATTGCTCTGGGACTGTTTTTGCTATTGGCCTTCTTTACCGTGCAGGATCTTCTCCACAGCCGCAGTATGCACATCGCCAATCGGACCGCCCGGCTGCTGGGCGACTCCTTCTATGCCATCTACCGGGTGGATTTGAGAAATGAGAGTTACGAGGCATTCAAACTCCATGAGTCCATGGAAGGCGTGTTGCCTGCGCGGGGCGACTATTCTCTGCTAATGGAGACCATGAGCGAGGTGGTTCGGCCCAGCACTTTCCAGGCGGTGGAGACCAGCTTCTCCATCGAAAACATGCGCCAGCGGGTGCATCAGGGCATCGCCGACTACGGCGGGGACTTCCAGAGAAAGTTCGGCAACGAGTACCGCTGGGTGAACATCCGCTCGCTCTACAACGAGAAGCTGGCCCCCGATGAGGTCATTCTCTGCTTCCGCGATGTAGACGACGAGAAAAAGCGCGGCCAGCAACACACCGCGGTACTGCAGGCCGCGCTGGATACTGCCCGCAAAAGCGCAAAGGATCGTTCGGAGTTCTTCAGCCGTATGTCCCACGATATGCGCACCCCTCTTAACGCGATTCTCGGTTGCTGCAATCTGGCGCAACGAAATCTGGAGGAGGGCGACACAGATCAGACCCGGGACTACTTGGGCAAAATATCTTTCGCAGGCAACCAACTGCTGGATTTGGTCAACGACATTCTGGAACTCTCTCGCATGGAGGCGGGCAAAGGCAGCTTGGATCAGAAACCCATGGACCTGTGCCGCCTGCTCACGGACACTGCTGATCTTTTCCGGGATCAATTGCGAGAGGAAGGTAAGAATTTCGAGGTGTCCATTCAGTTCGAGCAGAACGAGGTCCTGGGCGATGAGAAGAAGATTAGTCAAGTGCTGAACAATCTTCTGTCCAATGCAGCCAAGTATACAAATCCCTCTGACACCATTCGCCTGGAAGCTCGGCAGTTCCGCTTCCGCCACAACAGTAAGTATCAACTGATTGTGGAGGACACTGGCATTGGGATGTCCGAAGAGTTCCAAAAACATCTGTTTGATCCTTACTCCCGGGAGACCGCCTTCTCTGCTCACCCGGTGCTGGGGAGTGGGTTGGGCATGTCCATTGTCAAGATTCTTGTGCAGCAGATGAGCGGAGAAATTTCAGTGGAGAGCAAGCTGGGCGAGGGTACCCGCTTCACTGTGACGCTGCCTTTTGCCCCTGCCGCAGATGCGAGTGCCGAGGAGAAAAGCGAAAGCACTCCGTTTTGCTGGCAAGGTAGGTGTGTGCTGGTGGCGGAGGACAACGAGATCAATCGGGAGATCACCACAGCTCTTCTGGAACAGATGGGGGCCCGGGTCATTTCTGCTGACAACGGTGCCCGTGCGGTGCAGGCTTTTCTGGCCCAGCCAGAAGATGCAATTGACGTTATTTTAATGGATATGCAGATGCCCGAGATGGACGGATGCGAGGCTGCCCGTGCCATCCGGGCCCTGCCCCGGGCGGATGCTGCTGATGTGCCGATCATCGCCGTCACAGCCAATGTCTTTTCTGAGGACATCGACCGTACTACGCGGGCGGGTATGAATGGCCATATTCCGAAACCCGTGGATGCGGATACCCTCAGCAAGATTATGCAGCGGATGATTTCACAGCGGGAGCAGGGAAAGAAATTTACCCGTATTCCCAAGGACAAAACTGGCAAGGAGATGGAAACGTGAGCGCCGCAGAGAAAAAAGCGCTCCTCATTGTGGACGATGAGGAACTGAACCGTGCCATTCTGGCAAATATTTTCCAGACGGACTACGATATTCTCGAAGCAGAAGACGGCCAGCAGGCACTGGAACTGATTGAGCGGACCGACCGTCCTCTGAGTGCCATCCTGCTGGATGTGGTGATGCCCCGGCTCGACGGCATCCAGTTATTGCGCATTTTGAGCGAGCGCAGGCTCACGTCGGTGGTGCCAGTGTTCCTCATCACCGCCGACCCTGGCAACGACACCATGCAAAAGGCCTACGATCTAGGGGTCATGGACGTGATCGCCAAACCGGTGGTGCCTTTTGTGGTGCGCCGGCGAGTGCAGTCTGTGGTGGAACTGTTCGCGGCCCGGCAACTTCTGGGAGCAGAGGTGGAGCGTCAGAGAGACCAGCTTTTGTTCCAGGCTGAGCAACTGGCCGAAATGAGTATGGGTATGGTGGAGGCGCTTTCCATCGCCATCGAATTCCGAAGCGACGAATCGGGTGAGCATGTCCGCCGCATCCACGACATCACCTGCTTGTTATTAGGTGAAACATCGCTGGGTGAGGGCCTTTCGGACAGTGAGATACGCCTCATCGGTATGGGCGCCGTCACCCACGATGTGGGCAAAATTTCCATTCCCGACGCCATTTTGAACAAACGAGGCCGTCTCACCCCCGACGAGTACAACTTGATGAAGACGCACACTACCCAAGGCGCGCAGCTTTTGTCGCGCATCCCGCAGATGCGGGAGCATTCCGCTTACCGTTATGCCTACGACATTGCCCTGCACCACCACGAGCGGTGGGATGGCGGCGGCTATCCGGAAGGGCTCAAGGGAGACGAAATTGCCATCTGGACCCAGGTGGTCTCTCTAGCAGACGTCTACGATGCGCTGGTCAGTGAACGCTGTTATAAAAAGCCAATCTCTTTCGACCGGGCCACTGAAATGATCTTGAACGGAGAGTGTGGAATATTCAATCCCCGCATGCTGGAGTGTTTCCGCGTAGAGGAGCCCCGGCTGCGGCAACTGTATAAAAAGAGGAGGCGAGCCACTCATGGATGAAACAACCCGTCGCTGTCTGGCCGAAGCCGGTGTGGACATAGAGGACGCAATGCGCCGTTTTTTAGGCAATGAAGCGCTGCTGCTGAAATTTCTGGCTCGCTTTGGGCAGGACGAAAACTTTTCCCGTCTGTGCGAAGCCATGGCTCGCGGCGATGAAAAGGCGGCCTTCGAGGCGGCCCACACTCTGAAAGGAGTGTGCGGAAATCTGAGTCTGCAAGAGCTCAGCCGACAAGTAAGCGCTCTGGTAGAAGATCTGAGAGCAGGTCAAATCGCGGCCGCCGAGACTCAGATGCCCGCTGTGGAACGGGAATATCATCGGGCAAAAGCGGCGCTAAAAGCCCTGCCCTGAGCGAATCGACCGTCCAATAGGAACAAAAAAGCGCAAAGCTCTGTTTGCACAGGCTTTGCGCTTTTTTAATGTCTCATTCCGTAGCCGCAGAATCGGCGGGGCAACGGTCCGACCGGTAAAGTTGATACTGGTTCTTGCCGAGGCGTTTGGCTTCATAGAGGGCCGCGTCCGCATGGGCCAAAAGTGTGTAATAGTCTTTACCGCCTTCCGGATACAGGGCCGCGCCGATGCTGCCCATGACTTCGTAGCGTATCTCCCCTTTGTAATAAGGATTGTGGAACATAGCACAGAGCTGGTCCAGCCGGCTTTCCAGCGCTTCGCGACTTGTGTTGGAGACAAATACCACAAACTCGTCGCCACCATACCGGGCCACCACGTCGGAGGAACACACTCAGAATGCGTCGCGCGGTGCTGCGCAGGATGTCATCGCCGGCAAGGTGACCCAGTGCGTCGTTGACCTTCTTAAAATCGTCCACGTCGATAAAGATGAGCGCTCCGCAGCAGTTTTTGCTGTCGGTCAGTCGTTTCTGCACCACCTTCTCAAAGTAGACCCGGTTGTACAATCCGGTCAGGCCGTCGCGGTTGGCCCGTTCTTTCCAGCGGTCCAGTTCATTGCGCCAGGGCCTGGTGTTCACCAAAACGCCCTGAACCGCAGGACCGTCCGGTGTGTCCTCCCGATGTACATGAAGTTCCATCCAGTCGTAGCCGCTGTCGGAAACGCATACCCGAAATGCTCCTTCCAGCCAGGGCTTTTCGCCCCGTACGCAGCGGTCCAGCATCTCCAGAAAATCTTCCACATCGTTCTCGTTAAGTATGCCCGATGTGCGCAGAAAAGCGGACCCGTTTGGGAATTCGGTCACGCCTTTCATAAGGTGGGCGAAGGGAACGGAAAAGCAGAGATTGCCGGTGTTTGGCCAGTAGCTGAAGGTAACGATATTTCCGGCGCTTTTATCATCTGTACGGTGCGTTGAATCCTCTCGAATAGGTGGTAAGGACTCAGAGTCGGCACAGCGCAGCCGATCATCCGCCCAGACCGCCGTTTCAAACTCTTCTACGGTCATTGGGCGGAAGAATACAAACCCCTGCACGATGTCGCAGGCGGAGTGCCGCAGATATTCCACCTGAGCGGTGTTTTCCACGCCTTCGGCCACCGTGGTGATGTGCAACTTGCCTGCCATTTTGAGGATGGATTCCACCACGCGGCGTCCGCGGTTGGAGTCGTTGTCTTTGAGGAAAAAGCTGCGATCCAGCTTGATGGTGTCCACGTTCAGTTGGTTGAGCAATCCGAGCGACGAGTAACCGGACCCGAAATCGTCCATGGAACAACCAAATCCGGCCTCATGCATCCGGTCAATCAGACGGCATACACCTTCGGGATCGTCCAGCAAGATGGTTTCCGTCAGTTCAAACTCAATCAGGCCACGGTCTACGCCGTATTTGTCTCGGATGCGCTGGCAGCGCTCCAGAAAATCCGGAATCTCCAGATTCTGCCGCGAAAGATTTACTGATATGGGACAAAGCTCTCGTCCTTCTTCCCGCCAGCGTGCCAGATCTCGGCAGACCTGTTC
This sequence comes from uncultured Ruthenibacterium sp., assembly GCF_963558415.1. Taxonomy (NCBI): domain Bacteria; kingdom Bacillati; phylum Bacillota; class Clostridia; order Eubacteriales; family Oscillospiraceae; genus Ruthenibacterium; species uncultured Ruthenibacterium sp. Next base: position 19,540 of record NZ_CAUWGY010000027.1, read on the forward strand.
AAAGATGAACTGGTCTATGCGGGGGATGAGCCGGTATTTTTCAAACACCGGCACGAACACTGCCGGCGAAAGGAGCCCCCGGGAAGGATGTTGCCAGCGGATCAGCGCCTCGGCGCCGCAAATAAGGCGGTCTTCAAGACGCACTTTGGGTTGATAATATACCTTGAAGTCACCGGCACACAAAGAGCGCTCCAACCGGTCCACCAGTTCTTTTTCCTCCAATTGTATCCGCTGCCATTCTGCGTTGTAGAAGGTGCAGCCACCGTGCAGTTTTCCGCCAATTTTTCGGGCGGTGCTGCTACGCTCTTCAATGGTGGGTACGTCGGTTTCGCCGGGTTGGATGATGTAGGCACCGAACCGGAGTTCCAGATAATAGGGGTTTTCCTGTCCGGCGGTGAAAGCATTGACCTTTTCAAAGATTTCCAGCATGCGTTGTTCAATCTCCGATCGGTCTTGCCCGGACAATAAAAGATAAAACAGGTCCGCAGAGGCGTGTGTGAGTAGTTCACCCGGCCTCAGACTGTCTCGCAGCGTTTTATAAATGTGACGCAGCGTGAGGTTGCCTTCCTTTGGTCCGTAGATGCTATTTATGAGCTTGAATCCCTGCACATCGATGGAGATCAGGGTATAGTCGCTGCTTTTTTCCAACAGCCGTGCTGCTTCGTTTCGAAAGCGAACGTCACTCATCCCGCCAGTCAGTGGATCAACAAAGACCATATCCTCGAGACTGGCCTGATAGCGTCGGCGTATCAGGATGACAGTGAGCATTACAGCGCCGAAGATGAGCACAATGGCAACAGACAGCCACAGATTCCCCTGGACCAGAGGCGCAATCTCCTTTTGCAGCAAATCGGCGGGAATCACTGTGAGTACGTACCAGTCATTGACGGAAAGGGGAATGTAGCTCACCATGATAGCCTGTGATTTTTCTCCCACGGTGACGGCTCCGGCGCGACCGAGATGCATATCTGCGACCATGTGCTCAAACTGGGTTGTTGTATCGGCTTCACCGGCCAGCCATTCGTCCAGCAAGGTGTCAGTAATGTCGTCCTTGCTAGCGGCCAGCAGTACCCCGTCTCGGGTGACCACTCGGGTAGAGCCTTCGCCGTTAAAGCTTTGAATGGAGAGCATGCTGGAGAGTAAATCTGCATTTTTGGTGCCCAGCATGACCGGATCGTCAGCGGTCTCGCCCGCTGCATAATAGATGCCGATTTTCGGTGAGTGGGACATGATTAGTTGAGATTTGCCTGGCTCTACCATGTTGCCCCCCGGCAGCGAGTTGCTGTGAGCGCAGATCCATTTCTCGGCGTCCTCAACATTCTCTGCCAAATACAATAAGTCAAATCCGGATACCGCCGACTTGCGGGAAATGAACTCTGGAAGGGCATCGGGAGAAAGTAGGACCGCGCTGTCCCGGATAAGAGTCAAGTTTTCAATGGACTGGGCAATTCGTCCATCTACCAGCGTTGCCACTTGGTCGGACACGTCCAAAAGCCAGTTCTGTGTGCGTTCTTCGGTGACCTTGCGCAGTGCCAGACTGTTGCTCAAAAACAACATTCCGGTGATTACCAGTGCCGCACCGAGGGACAAAAGCGCGACGAACATATCGCCATGTCGTCGAAGAATGGTGTTGCCATTTTTCATTTCTGTCCCTCCCTGCAAAGCCGTCGGATAAGCTCGAAACGCGGCGATTTCTGTAACAGCTCTTATTTTAACATACCCGTTTTCCCAAAACAACCGAACACAGCAAAGCATGTAGACATGTGAAGACTAACTGTACGTTTTATTGTACTTGATTTGTGCTATAATAAGAAAAATATCAGCAAAAGTTCACCAAGGTTGCCCCTTCGTGCCATTGGAAGGTACAGGGGTTTTATGCTATACTAATTTGTAATTGACTGATGTGTAAAAGCGGGTGGATGTGGCCACCACAACGGGGAAATCAAGACCACCGTCACCGATATCAATAAGCTGAAATCCTTTTTCGAACGGTTCTTTGGTATCAGTGAGGCGTGCTTTGAGAAGGAGGAAAGGGAAGAAGAGGATTCTAATATTATTAATTGATGGCTTGAATGGAGGATTATGATGAACAGTGACGATGGGCTGCGTTGTAAAAACCAAATGCAGCCGCAAAACGGATGCGGTGTTGGGTTGGTCGAGATTGCCGACGGCATTCTCTTCGACACACGGACGCGCATTGAGGACAAACAAGTCATCAGTATGCCAATTGCGCAACTAGCGAGCTTAGGAGAAGGTGTTGCCTCGCTTCTTCCCGCTTTTCGGACGGTGACGCAGACAACGAATGTTTACGCCGAAGGGCTTTACCAGTTAGCAAACGCCGGCGTTGGGGATGCGCTGAAAATTGCTCAAAACGGGAACTTCTGGGGAGCGTTCAAAACGGCGGAAGGCAATTCAAAGTTAGCACAGCTCCAATCTGCTACTTTTGCCCCAGCAACGACTACAACGGTCATGCCTGTCAATCCGGCCGCTGTTATGATGTCTGTTGCTCTGTTTTCTATTGAGCAGAAGCTAGCCGATATTGAAGAGATGGAGCGGAAAATCCTCTCCTTCTTGGAAATCGAAAAAGAATCCGAGATTCAGGCGGATCTGGAGACCCTGTTTTCCATGATCAAAAAGTACAAATTCAACTGGGATAACGAGCATTTTGCCGCCGGCAACCATAGGCTTGCTCTGGATATTGAACGGACCGCACGAAAGCATATCAATTCGTACCAGAAAAAGGTCATCGATGTGCTGAACTCCAAAAAGTTACGCATTTCCCATGGGCAGGTGAACGCCACCCTAAACGATTTTTTGCGAAAATTTCGGTATTATAGGCTCTCCATTTACATCTTTTCCATGGCATCTTTTATCGAACTTATGCTGAGCGGCGATTTTAAGGAGGAAAACATCCGCTGTGCTCGCGATGAAATAGAAAATATGGCCGCGGTATACCGGGACATCTTTGAAAAATGTTCGGTGTATCTGGAGAAACTGAGCGATGCCTCCCTTGAGACGAACCTCCTGAAAGGTCTTGGAACGGCAAGTAAGGCCGCGGGAAAAGCAATTGAGCGTATGCCGGTAGTCAGCCGGGGTCCCGTCGATGAGTTTTTGAAGGGTCACGGGCAGCAGATGAGCGAGAACGCACTCCGGCTTGAGAGGAAAACAGTCGGGGCTTTTGCGGAACTTAGTAACCCGGGAGTCGGTGTCTTTGTGGAAAAGATGGACGACATGATTCTGATCTACGGGCAAACAAAAGAAATCTACTTTGACAATCAGATGATTTATCTTGTGAGAGGATGAAAATAAACGGCAAGAATAGCAGGCAAAACTAATTGCTCCGTATTCACACTCTTATAGGGATTTAGTGTTTTGCAATCACACTTTTATAAAAAATTGTGTTAGTGGGATTGTGCCGGCCGATGCGACTGCAATCGGGCATCTCACTGGGAGTTTGAGGCATTGCTCGGTCCACAAGACTCGAGGATTACTGTGGGAGTTTGTGGGCGTAAGGCGGAGTCAGGCGAGACCAAGATTTAGGCGCTTATCCGTGAGCGCTAGGAGAAACTGACAGTTATTTTGGACGTGGGCGATGAATTTATAGAGGTGACCCATGAATATCCGGATTTGATGGTACATTTAACCCCTTCCAGGCCACTATCCGGGAGGATGTGCACCAAAAACTGGACAACAATGATATCCGTTGGATCATCGTGCGCGAGATTGGTTAGTATGAGTTCTGCACGGCAGATCAAAGATTTTTGAGAAACCATTAGCTTAAATATTTGATGAGCGATGAATGGCCGCTTAACTAAGTAAACCAAAACAATAAAGCCCAGAAAGCCTGATGCAGACAGGCTTTCTGGGCTTTATTGTGGTGCGCCCGACTGGATTCGAACCAGCGGCCTTCCGGGTCGGAGTTCCCAGACACACAACGCCAAACCGCGATTTCAAGCCGTTTTTCGTCGGTTGTGCACAAAAAAGAAAACTATACAAAAAGCCCGCGAAGCCTTTTCAGCACAGGCTTCGCGGGCTTTTGCATGCGTGGTGGTCAAATGGTGGTCACGGTGGTCAATTTTGCCGGAAAACGAGGTGTGAGGCAGGGGGGAAAGTGGTCAACGCGAGACGCCCTCTTCCGGCTGGGAGGACCAGCACCGGTCGAAAGAGCTGGCATCTCAGTTCATCAAGTGATGCGCAGACGAGTGCCAAGCCAGTGTGAAGAACAGGAGAGTAAGACTTGGATAAAAGTTTGAGCATTGATAAAAAAGATGAATTTTAATAATATTAAATAGGGAAGTGAGAGTGCAAAACGCACTCTTAAACAAGAACGTGTTAGTTGAACTCAAATCACTCTTTGAACAAAAGTAAAAGGAGCACACAATGGAAAACAACTATACACAAATCTGCGAGAATAAATCGTGGAGCTTAAATGGCGATGAGGAAGACATTGGAAAAAAGGTTCTCCAATTCTTGCAGGAATGTTCTGAAACAGCGACCTTCGGTGCCCGACTGAAACGATTTATTGCGAAGGAATGCGGTGTTAGCGAAGATAGTGTGCCGCAATACTTGAAAGGCAGACTCCAGGCGGAAGAAATTGACATGAACTCGAACACCTTGCGGAATTGGTTCTCTAAAGCAGGGCCCAAAAAAGGAGACCATAGCAGAGACCTTATGCTTCGAGTCGCATTTGCCCTTCGTTTGAACGTGGAGCAAACGAATCTGCTTTTTCAGAAAGTGTATCTGGACCGCGGCTTGTATCCGCGCCGATTCGAAGAGTATGCAGCTGAATTTTGCCTGAGAGAGGGATTGGGCTGGACGGTCTGGCAAAGCTTATTAAAACAATATCCATCCGCAGAAGAGGAAAATGAGCAGACCGTTTATACCCGTGTGCTACAGCAGGATTTGGATGGTATAAAAACGCCTGAAGAAGCAGCGGAGTACTGGAAAAAACATTTTCACAATTTTACAATACGAAACAAGTCGGCCAGAGAGGTTTTGCAAAACCTTGTTCGAAAAGTAAAGGGAAATAAGGATAGAACCGGTGAAATGGACAGGGAACTTGAAGGAAGAAATGACAAGAGTGATATTTGAGACAAGATTTGTCAAGGGTGTTTTCATCAAAATACGGTGGTTACATCCCTCGGGCAACCACTACAAACCGCCCGTTTTTTGTGTGGTAGCTGCAAGTAGACAGGGTCAGCAGTTCATCTCCGTATACAGCAATGACCCCCGTGTCGTACAGAGCGGCCTTCTGTACCTGATCCACATAGTCCTCAAAAACGGAAGCATCGCTCACATCCGTATATTGATAGTAGCGGAATACGCCTTCGGCATCCTGCGGATAGGCTTCTGAATAAAAGGCAGCCAGTACCTTGTATTCTCCGGAGGCAGCATGGGTATCAAATCGAATGATGGGGTGTTCCTCCCAGTACGCCCGGTCGGCATAGGAGAGAAGCGTGGCAAACATAGAGCCGTTTTTCATGTTGTGCCCGTATATGAGGTAGTTGCCACAGCCCTCATAGCAGGAGGCCGACAAGAAAGGAACACCGCTCTGGAAATCCTTTCCGTCAAAGTCCCGCCGTAGATAGTATTCCCCGTTCTTCGGCGTGTGCATAACCGGATAGTCCAGCTCCGTTCCCTCTATACAAATCCAGCCCCAAAAATCTTGGTTTATCTCTTTCAAAACCGCATAAGGAGAGGCGGCATCGACATTTTTCGGGTACTCCTGCGGCTCTGTAGGAAAATCCAAAAAGGGCTGTTTTACGATTTCTTTCAGTTGCTCAAAGTTATCCTGCTCTCGGTGAGCCTGCGATATGATCCCATAAACCATATATGCGGAGACGAAGAACAAGACACTGAACACAAGGAGCAATATAGAACGCAGTTTGTTTTTTCTTTTCATGGCGCTTCCCTTTCACAAGAAAAGCGGCGAGACAGGTGTCTTTCATACCCCGTCTCGCCGCCAGCTTCATTATCTCTTACAGTGTTTGCCTTTATATTTACGTTTGCTCCCCAGCAATGTAATAATTGTACCCATGCCGGAAATTCCTAAAAGCACCAACCACAGAGTCAAATTTGTTTCATCCCCTGTCTTGGGAACATCATCAGTTGGCTTATCCGGAACGGCGGGTTCGTCCGGATCAGTGGGTTTATCATCGTTTGTTATAGTAAATATCATCCCGTTCTGATCTACTTTCGCTGTGAAACCGTCCGGCACATTCACTTCGTCCACTGTCCAAGTATACCCATCGCTGAGTCCAGTCCAAGTGAATGTCCAGTTATTTCGGTCGCTTAGTTCGACTTTCTCATATTCTTTGCCATCTCTCAACAGGACAACCGTTACAGAATCCGTCGCCTTGCCCCCATCATCCAGTATCCACTCTTTTTTCACTGTAAGGCTGGAATCATCAGGATCCGGGTCAATCGGCGTTACATTCTTGGTGTTCGTAAACACTGCTGTAGATGTACCATCTTTTGCAATCGTTCCTGTATCGCCAGTCTTGGTTGTCACATAGCCGTCATCAGAATAATCATCCTCAGCCACCGTGTAGGTGATACCAGCCGGAAGACCAGTTGCCGTCTTGCTCTCGTTGTGTTTCAGCGTAAAGGTGGCTTTACCGCCGGTAAAGGTCATGCCGCCATACTTGCCGCCGACAGTCGTATCGCCGAGGGTCACGGTGAAGTGGAATTCCTTATCCGTTTCCCCGGCGTTGCCCGCCACGGTTTTGGAGACGGTCAGGCTTCCATCTCCCTTGTAATTCGTGAACGCTGCATAGGCTGTTTCATCCTTCGTAATCTCACCGCTGATGGTGCCGGATTTCGGCACGATTGACCATTCGTCCTCCGCTTTTTCTGTAATTTTCCACTGCGTACCGGCAGGCAGGCCGAGAACCGTCAGCGCTTCGTCATGCCGCAGGGAAAGTGTTCCGCCGTCACTGATATAGCCGGCACGCTGCTCGCCGTAGTAATAGTACTCCCCAGCCAGCGCCGTGCCATCGGCATTCTTTAAAGAGACTTCGAAAGTGAAGTTGTGGGTATAGTCATCGGGCAAGATTTCCCCGGATACGGTCTTGCTGATCCGCAGCTTTCCGGTATCATCCGGCGCAGTCTTTTGGTCAGTAACAACTACGGTATTCAGCAGGCTGAACAGGCTGGTAAGATCCCTTCCGCGCAAATTGTCCCAGTTGGCGGTGTTGCTGCTGCCTTCATACAGTTTCTTTTCCAGTGCATCCGTATTCTGTTCAACCCGAGTCCGCAAAAAGCCCTCATCTGTGGTAAAGAACGGATAGATGATCTTCCCGCCGTCCTCATCGTGCAGGCCGTAATCCACCACTGCGTTGATGCCATAGTGCAGATTCATGCTGCGGGGGATTTGGGTTCCCGCAAGCAGATCATCCTTCCAGCCGTTCAGAGCAAACGACCCAGCCTTCTGTGTCTGGGCAATCGCGGTAATGTCCCGCAGCGTGATGTTGACCATATCATCCGCCGCATACTTTGTCATGGTCTGCATCAGCTTACCAACGCCGGCCATAACGGTGACGCCGTCATCTTTTGTGCCTGCGTCGGCGTAAATCGAATAGATGCCCACAATGACAGGGATCTCTGTTGGGTTCAGCTCATATCCCGTCGGCGCCAACGTCTCTTTCAGGGTGTACTTAGAGCCTACTTTCGCCCAATCTATCTTGGCGTATCCATCGTCATTCGGTGCATCCGGTCTGAAGATCAGCACGCCGTCCTGACCATCTACTGTGTCGGTAGTGCCGGTAATGGTCGAACCGTCCGGGCCGGTAAGGGTAAACTTCACCCCATTGACGCCCTTGCCGTCCTCGTCCACTTTCTGTACGCGCAGCTCCCGGCGCTCGTTGGGGATATAGATGATCGAGCGGAACTCCCGCTGGAACTGATCGGTGTTCAGGAAGGAGAAATCACGGTCATTAAAATTATCCCCGGTGATGGTCAGCTGTTCTACAATCCCGTTGATCACTTGGTCGGTCGTCTTGCCGTCCGCAGCACCCTTCATGACTTCACTGGATACATAGGCTTCCAGAGCATCGTAAAGTCCCGCGGAGGTAGTCCCCGTGATGTTAAGCTTCGTTAACGCGCTTGGCTCGATGACGCCGTACACCATTTTCATATCGCCCTTTGGGTTGTTAAGAGCATAGCGGTCTGCCCGGCCCGGAAGATCCTCTAACAGTCCCTCCAGCCTTCCGGTGTCCTGATTGTATGTAAGGCGCCATTCGGGCCAACGCTCGTCGCTGGCCTGGTACAGCGCCGCCTTGAGAACGGCTTTGCGCCACGCTTCGGCAGTGCGCGCTGCTGGAGCAACGGCGCCATAGCCTTCCGTATTGCTGCCGTAAAGGGCCAGCCACTTTCCGTCGTTAGCCACTTCGTCGTGGGACATATTCTCTTCCAGCAGCATAGGAACGGCGACAATGAGTCCCTTTTCTTTACTGTTCGCACTAAGCGCAGTGTTGCTTGACGCGATATCGCCGCTTTGCTCGTCGAATTGACCGTAGGTGATCGTACCCGTTTCGCGGATATTGGAAAAGAAACTGGCGTATGCGCCGGTCTGGTAGCGGTTTGCAACGACCAACATGGATGTGTCCGGATTGAACTTGAGCACAATGTCTTTGGGCAAAGCCCGGTAGCCGCCTGCCGTTTTAGTTTCTTTCAGGATATAATAAAGCGTGCCGTCTGCATGATGCTGATCCGTGAAGCTGAAGGGCGAGCCATCCTCTCTGACAAAAGACGATTTTCCGTTTTTATCAGTCTTGAGTGTTCCGATTACACCGCCGTTTACTGTATAGTCGGCAGCATCGGCGCTGTCGCCATTTTTGGCCGTTGCCGCATACAGTTCAAACTCCACACCTTCCAGCGGGTCACCGTTCTGGTCTACCTTTTTAATGCTGTGGTAGAGGGAGGGCTGGAGGTTGAAGCGCATTTGCAGGCTGGAATCGTAGTTCCCGCGCTCCAGATAAAACATCTTCAGGCTGTGGTCGGTACCGGTGGGAAAGATTTTTTCCCCGCTGTCATTGGTCGCCCAATGGAGCGCATCCGCCTTATCCTGTCCCAAGGCGGCTACAAACCTTTTATATAGCGTGGTTTTCTCATCGTGCACCACGCTGCCGGGGTTGTCCGGCAGACCGCCGGTCCGCCAGCTCTGACCGGTGATGACCTCGCCGGTGCTGAAATCGATGGTACCGTACAGCTCGCTGTGAACGCCGCCCAGATCCAGCACCAGCACATCATCTATGAAGACCCAAACATCATCGTCACCGGAGAACTGGAACACCATAGGCTGCTTGCCGTTGGAGCCCATGTTCAGCTTGCCGTTTTCCGGCTGGGTAAAATCCACCTGCATGGTCATACCCATATAGTGGTTCGCACGAACAGCATTATATACGTTTGTAATGGCTTCGGAGCTGGAGAGTATATTGGTCTTATTCCCATCCTTGTCCTCTGTCTGAATGCGGTCAAAAACCTTTGATGCACTGTCAAAGGGGAAGAAGTTCCCCAAACTCATATCACCATCGAATGCATTTGTGTCAGGATTATATCCTGCGTCCGTGCGCCATACGGCGGGACCGTCGTAGAGCGTGAAGGAGCCGTCGCTTCGCGTGCCGTCCTTCGTCGTGGCGTGGCTCTCCGTAAATTCCGCGAAGTTTTTCCGGGCGTCGTAGTAATAGTAGCCATCCTCATCTACTTGGAACAGACCGGTGACATTTTGATAGGATTCTTTACCATCCGTTGTTGTATCCGGATCAAACAGATAGCTCAAAGAAGCCTTTTTACAGTCGCCGCTGACCGTATCGCCGGTTATCGTCAGACCGCGGCTCTCCAGAAGCTTTACAGAAAGTGCTCTGGCCGCGTCCACGCCGGCGTTTTCATGTTCCGCATGATTTAGATTAGCGATGTCCATAAGTTTGCGATTCGGAGTACCCCAAGGACCATCTTCCGCAATTATTGGTATTGTCGGATTTTGAAGTGTACTACGTGCTTGATCCAGGTTAATATAAGGATAATTGTCCTCCAATGTGGATTTCACGATGCCCTTCATGTTCACGTTGTTTTGGCCCCAAGGACGGCCGGCGCCCGATCCCAGATTCCAAAAGCCGGCTTCCCGCATAGCGGAGCCGCCGAAGAGCAGCAGGGCATCCTGATTGATGCCGTTGCTGTAATTCTCAAATTTCGCGCCATTGGGCAGGACATCGTCATCACCCGTTATGCCGAAGTCATAGTCAAACAGGTTGACGGTGGTGCCTGCCGGTGTGATGCCCTGTACCGTATGATCTGCCAGATGATCATCAGGAGTAAGTTCTCTACGCTTACCAGGGTATTCAGCATATACCTCCGCGCCGCCGTATTCCAGCAGGACATAGGGCGCGTCCACATCCTTAGCCAGAGCATAGTCCTCCCCTATCGCCGCATCCAAACGATAATACTCCTGAGAATTATCCGACAATGGGGAGAAATCCCATGTAATAGGCAGGTATTCCGTTTCACCATCTGACAGCTCCACACAAAGCTTCTTTGGAAGCATTTCTTCCAGCAGCTCCTCGGTCAGATCGTCTCGCTCTGCGCCGGGCAGGCTTAAATACCATTCCCCATCATATTCGGTAAGGAGCTCCTCTTCGTCCACCCACGTCCAGCCGATGATGTACGTCTCCTCCGGTTCCGGCGGCTGCGCCTTGGCCGCGCACTGCGCCGGATCTTCCGCACAGACGGGGCACGCGCTGTTTCCCTCGTCCCCGCACAGGGCATCACAGATGCACACAGAGGGCTTTTCATCCTCCGGCGGCTGTACCTCGGCCGCGCACTGCGCCGGATCCTCCGCGCAGACAGGGCACGCGCTGTTTCCCTCGTCCCCGCACAGGGCATCACAGATGCACACAGAGG
>NZ_CAUWGY010000028.1:0-30315 GCF_963558415.1 uncultured Ruthenibacterium sp.
TGTTCTGGGCAGCCAAGGCTTGTTCCAGTGCAGTGTACAGCCGCCGTCCCATTCCTTGACGGCGCATGTCCGGCCGAAGATAAATGGTGGTCTCTACCGACCAGCCGTAAGCGGCCCGCTCGTGAAAAGCTCCCGCATAGGCATATCCCAAGATTCGTTTCCCATCCCAGGCCGTCAGATAGGGGTATTTTTCCAAAATACGCTGGATACGACCAGTAAATTCCCCCAGCGAGGGGACCTCACATTCAAACGTCACCGCTGTGTTTTCCACATAAGGCGCATAAATTTCTAAAAGTTCTGCGGCATTTTCTACCCGGGCAAGACGAAGTTGCAAATCGCTCATTTCGCCCATGCCTTATAGGCGTCCCAGCGAGCCAAAACGCGCGGACCGCCCAGTAAATGCAAAATGGAGTACAGATCCGGCGAATTGGTCTGTCCGGTGACCAAGTACCGCAGCATGCCGCAGATGGCGCCAAAGTGTCCTTTGTATCCGTCCGGATTCTTTTTGTACTCTTTTACGTCCGAAGCGTAGCCGTGTTTGGGAGCGAAGGCCTTTACCTTTTCCATCCATGCAGCGCTGTCGTCAGCAGGGTCGTAGACATTGGAGAAATAATCGTCCAAAATCGCCTGGTCGATGATGGTATTATCCTGCCATGGGGTTTGGAACAATTCGTCGTATAAATACCAAATTTGCGCCTTGATGTCGCCGTAGACTGCAATGTCCTTACGGGGTTTTGGTTTTTCACGGTCAATGTTCAAAGCCGCCACCGAGTAGGCCTCATCCCGGCTGTACAGCGCATAGAAATCCGGGTCATATTCTTTCAGGAACGGTGCAGACCGGTCGTACAGCTCTTGGGCCTTCATACGGCTGACATAGCCTTTCGAAATGTTGTAAAGCTTGGCCAAATCGTAGATGGCGCCGGATTTTCCAATGTGATTGAACCGGAATGTAAAATCTTCGATTTTCGCGCCCGGGTTCTTCATGTACCAGTCTTCAAAATCGCTGTTGCAAATAGTGGCAAGGTACAGCAAAATGGATTCCGTGGGCATACCGATCTCAAAGTAGTAACTGATGGCGCACTCCGGGTCTTTGCGTTTGGACAATTTTCGAGTGGAGCCGTCTTCGGTCTTCATCAACGGGGAAATATGGGCGTACTTGGGCGGCTGGAACCCGAAGGTGCGGAACAACTGCAGATGAATGGGCAGAGAAGCGATCCATTCGTCTCCGCGAATCACATGAGTGGTGCGCATCAGCGTGTCGTCTACAAAGTGCGCAAAGTGATAGGTGGGGAATCCATCGCCCTTCATGATTACGATGTCCAGACAGTTCTCCGGAACAGTGAGCTTTCCTTTGATCTCATCCCGGAACGTCTCTTTGTGATTGGGATCGCCAAAACTTTTCAGCCGTACCACATAAGGTTCGCCGGCCTCAATGCGTCGGGCCGCTTCGGCGGGGTCCAAATCGCGGTATTTGGCGTATTTGCCCCAGTATCCGATGATAGGCTCTTTATTGGCCTCTTGCTGAGCCCGAATCTCTTCCAGCTCTTCCGGTGTGCAGAAGCAAGGGTATGCTTTGCCTTCGGCCACCAAATGCTTGACAAAGGTGTCGTAAATCTCCTTGCGCTGGGTTTGGATGTAGGGGCCGTAATCGCCCACAGCCTCTGTCTGGCTGATGGGGCCCTCATCAAAGACCACGCCGAATTTCTTCAGATCATCGATGATAAGCTGAATACCGTTGTCCACGGTGCGTTTGGTGTCGGTGTCCTCAATGCGCAGGTAGAACACACCACCAGTCTGCTTTGCAAAAGTCCGGGACACAAAGGATGCGTACAGCGCGCCCATGTGAATGAATCCCGTGGGGCTGGGAGCGTAGCGGGTGACAATGGCGCCTTCGGGCAGATCCCGCGGTCCGTATTTTTTCAGATAGTATTCTACGTCATGCTCCGTGTGGGGGAACATGAGTTGAGCAAGCTGTGGATAATCCATGATTCTTTTCTCCTTTTTTCTAGAGCTGATGTCATTATATAATACCCTTTTCGGGTTTGCAAATCAGTCTTCAAGTCCGTTGAGCGCACGGGCGATGCGCCAACTGGACGGCACATGGCCCAGGGCCAAAACAAGCGTTACCAGGGCAAGTCCGATGCTCCGTCCCCACAAAGCCATCACCCAGAATAGGCATAGCGGCAAAAGTGCCATGGGAATGGGAATCGGGCCCACAGGTGCATACAGCAGCCGGAAGTCCCGTCCACCTTTGAAAAAGCGGACCCACATAAGCCAATACAGTACCAAGAGGACCAAAGAGCACCAAAACAAAAGGCCGAAATGGGGCGTGAAAATATCGCCTGAAAAACAGCACACCAGAAGGCAGCCGGCGCGGCCGGCATATTCCATGGCCGTCAAAGGTCCCTCCATGGTAGGAAGCTGTCCGGGCCGTTTGCGCGGCGGAAAGAAAACCAACAAAAAACTGGGGACAAGCGCCCCCAGCGCGAACAGTGCGCCCATAAGGGAACCAGCCATAAAACATGCCTCCTGAAAACAAAACTTTACCCATGTATTGTAAAGGAAAAACGGCTGGAATGCAATGCCATTGCACAAAAGCGCGCTGCATGTTACCATAACAAAAAACGAATGAGAGAGAAAAAATGAGAAACAACTACGACGATGAAACTTTTTTTGAACAATACGCGCAGATGCTCCGGTCGCAAAAAGGACTGGAAGGCGCTGGTGAGTGGTCAGAATTGAAAAAACTTCTTCCAAAAATGGAAGGAAAAGTGTTGCTGGATTTGGGGTGCGGGTATGGCTGGCATTGTGCCTGGGCCATGGACCAGGGCGCGCAGAGCGCACTGGGGCTTGATATATCCGAGCATATGCTGCAAGTGGCCCGCACGAAAAATGCACGCAAAGGCGTGGAGTATCGGCAATGCGGCATCGAGGAATACAACTACCCGGAAAAGTCCTTTGATGTGGTGCTTTCCTCTTTGGCTCTGCATTACATTGAGAATTTGGAACCGGTTTTTCGAAACGTTTACCGCACTTTGCGCGAAGGCGGCAGTTTTGTGCTTTCCATGGAGCACCCGGTGTTCACTGCCCAGGGCCCGCAAGATTGGATGTACGACCAGCAAGGGCGGATTCTCTGCTGGCCGGTGGACCGGTATTTTCTGCAGGGGTCTCGAGAAGCGGTCTTTCTTGGGTGTCCGGTTCAAAAGTATCATCACACGCTTACGGCCATTGTGAATGGCCTTTTGGACAGCGGTTTTTGCATCACACGTCTGGTGGAACCCGAGCCGCCTGCATCCATGATGGATTTGCCGGGCATGAAGGATGAGCTGCGCCGTCCCATGATGCTTCTCATCCGCGCACAAAAGAACAAAAATTAGTCTTTCAACAGAAAGCCGAGAATGGATGCGGCGGAAAAACAGGGGCGCTCCATATCCCGGGCAAGTTTTTCCAAGTTGGCCGGACAGTATTCCACATTTTTCGAAAAGTCCTTTGCCAGCACAAAAAGTCCTTTTTCGTCCGGGACATCCGCGCTCAAAAACATAAGCACAATACAGGACAGTGCGATCCACTTTCCTCTTCCCAGTATGTCACCGTCAAAGCAGGCCTTCAAAAGATATCGGTAAGTCAGATAAAGAGCAACTTTTTCAGGCCAATCCACAAGCGCACAGGTGCACACAGAGCAGGGATGTGCAGCTCGCAGCCGGTCGGTCCAGCCGGGGTCCATGGCATCCAGCGTTTGAAACTCCTCCAAAACGGCTGTTTTTAGGTTTCCATCAAATTCCACAGCTCCGCGCAGTGCTGTCAAAACTTGGTCCGGACAGGCATAAAAGTCTAGCACTGCGGCGATGTCCTCGGGTGCATTCCGGTCCATACAGTCCTGTACATGGCCGCACAATGCCACCATAAGCGCCAGCCGGTGAAAAAAGGAAAGCGAGGTATCCTGCAAAAAAGAAAAAGCCGTTTGCCGAACTTTTACGAGAGGATTGTACCATGCCGGAGCCTCGGTGCCTTCACCGGGAATTTCCTTTTTATAAAAACGCAGCGGAAGCGTCTGGGAAAACCAAAGCCGCGTGGCCTCTTCACAGCAAAGACCCAGTCCGGCTTCTTCCACGGGACCGTACCATTCAAAAAAACGAGGATGTTTGCTGCAGATCTCACATAAGGCATCTTTGCCCAAATTCAGATAAATCTCACACAGGCCCTGTCGATTTAAAAAGACGCAGCGCCCGTTCGGAGAAAGACGGAACCGGGCCCCTTCGGAACTTTGTAAAATACCATGCCGCAGCCGGTCACCGAACGGCCCTTCGGTTTGTTCATAGCGTTTCAGGGACAGTGTGTCAATGGAAATCTCCCAGCCCACACAGCAGGAATCGGAGCATCGCTGTGCAATACAAGAAAAAGGAAGAAAGCATTCGGGTGTGTATAAAATCATAAAAATACCCCTTTCGCGCCTTCATCATAGCACAAAACCGTCCCCCATGGGAGGGGGACGGTTTTGTTTTACAGAATCTTTCCGTCTGTGGACAACGTGACCACACGGCAATCGATGGCCTTTCCGCTTTGAGCAATGGCCCGGCGAACTGCCTGCTCAATGCCGCCGCAGCAAGGTACTTCCATGCGTACGACTGTTAGAGAGCGAATTTTATTTTCCTGCAGAATGACGGTCAATTTTTCTGCGTAATCCACTGCGTCCAGCTTTGGGCAGCCCACCAGTGTGATGCGTCCCTGAATGAAGTCCCGGTGAAAGTTTCCATAAGCATACGCGGTACAGTCTGCTGCAATCAAAAGGTCTGCGCCGTTAAAATAGGTAGCGCGCACAGGTGCCAATTTGATTTGCACAGGCCATTGGCGCAGTTGCGAAGGAACCTCAGCGTTTTCACCGCTCTGAGGGGCGAGCGCGCGGCTTTGGCTTCCCGGACAGCCGCAGGGCTGGGCAGCAAGCCGAGCCTGATTGGCACGTACCGCCGCCTCGTCGTAGGCTGCGGCCTCGCGCTCTACAAAGGTGATGGCGCCGGTAGGGCAGGCGGGCAAACAGTCTCCCAGTCCATCGCAGTAGTCATCTCGCAGCAGGTGTGCTTTTCCGTTTACCATGCCGATGGCATTTTCATGACAGGCCTTGGCACAAAGTCCGCAGCCGTTGCATTTTTCCTGATCAATGTGAATGATTTTTCGAATCATAAAAGAACTCCTCTGTTGGTTTGTTGATTTCAGTATACAGAAAAAACCTTTCTCTGTCTGTTGTAACTACAACAAACTTGTAAAAAAGCAATGGATGCGGAAAAAATTTGGATAAACGTTTTGGTGCGAGAGTGCGAATTCCATAAAAAGTACTTGACTTAGAGTTTACTCCAGGGTTTATCATTCCACTAAAGAGAAAATGGAAAGGAAGGAACCCACCATGAATATGCAGTTTGATTTTTACAATCCCACCCGTATTTTGTTTGGAAAAGGAATGCTTAATCAGTTGGGAAAGCAGCCGATGCCGGGCAAAAAGGCACTGCTTTTAACATCAAACGGAAAATCCGCCCGCGTCAGCGGCGCATTGGACAGAACGTTTGTACAGCTTGCTGAGGCTGGAGTGGAGTATGCTTTATTTGATAAAGTGATGGAAAATCCCGTTCGGGAAATGATTATGGAAGGCGCGGCCTTTGCACGGAACGAGGGCTGTGATTTTATTGTGGCGCTGGGCGGAGGCGCAGTGTTGGACTCTTCCGTGGCAATTGCAGCCATGGCCACCAACGAAGGAGATTTGTGGGACTATGTGTGCGGAGGAACCGGAAAGGGAAAAGCGCTTGTTCATCCTGGCCTGCCCATTGTGACGATTACGCTTACTGCGGGAACCGGTTCGGAAGTAAACTGTTGGGGTGTTATCTCCAATCTCGATACCCAAGAGAAAATCGGTTTTGGAGATCCGCGTCTAACGCCAGTGCTGGCCATTGTTGACCCGGAACTGATGCGCACGGTTCCTTCCCGCTATACGGCTTATCAGGGATTTGATGCACTTTTCCACCACACGGAGGTAATGATGTCTCGAGGCCGCAACGTTCTCAGCGAGGCCATTGCCCTGTCCTCCATTGAGAACATTGCGACGTATCTGCCGAGAGCCGTGGCCGATGGAGAAGATTTGCAAGCAAGGGAACACGTGGCTTACGGCAGCACGATGGCAGGCATCACGATGCAGCTCACCAGCACCACGGCGCAGCACAGCATGGAACATTCGCTGAGTGCCTATCATCACAATCTCCCCCACGGTGCAGGCCTCATTATGATTTCACAGGCATTTGCACAGTTTTTTATCGAACGTCATGCCTGTGACGATGCCTTTGTAAAAATGGCGCGAGCGATGGGACGCCGGAATGCAACGCAGCCCGAGGAGTTTTTGACTGCACTGTTGGAACTCCAAAAGGCCTGTGGGGTGGCAGATTTGAAGATGAGCGATTACGGTGTTTCGGTGGATGAGTGTATGACACTGGCAAAGGGCGCCCGATCCATGCAGGGCGGGCTGTTCGCAGCGAATCCTTGTGAGATGACGGATGAGGATTGTGCAGAGATTTTTCGCAGAGCGTATCGTTAAGGAAAGAAAAGCCGGCCGCAAACCTAAAAGGTTTGCGGCCGGTCTTTTATGTTTCTACTGCATGCTGCAGCTCTTTTGCAATCGCACGCAGCACAGCAGCGTTTACTTTGACTATTTGACGGTCCCATGTGATAAGTCCGTTGATTTCGTCCTCTACATCGGACAGTTGCGTATAAATAGCACCGCACAAACCTTTGCTGGCGGCGGGAAGAACATATTTTTCGTACATGGATAAAAGCCTTTGCTCCAGTTCCTTCTGGTTTTTGCAGGTGCTGTACCCATAAGCTTTTTCTGGATGAAACATGTGTCCCTCCACACCCAGACAAGCGCCGCCGAACTCTGTCAAAAGCAGTGGCTTTTCGCCTGCGCGAAGCCGCCAGGGGCCAAAGTAGATATGGCGGCTGTCCACATCGGTATCTCCGCCTCGAAACCAGCCCGAAGCCGTGTCAATAAAGCGGCTTGCGTCCAAAGATCGCAGATGTGCATAGACTTGGCTCGCATCAAACTGTCCCCATCCTTCATTAAAAATGGTCCACAGACAGATACAGGGGTGATTTTTTAACTGGGTCACTGTGGCTTCCATACCCCGCAGAAAAGCCTTGCGCGTATCCGGGTCCGGATGCATTTTCGAATCCCGGCGGGACTGGAACCCGAGAGTAGGCAAAAGCGTGTCCCGCATAAACTTGTAATCGCCATTGTTGACCATGTCCTGAAAAACCACCATGCCCAGCCGGTCGCACTGGTAATAAAACTCCTCGGGTTCGAGTTTGATATGCTTGCGCAGCGTGTTAAATCCCAGTTCCTTCATGGTGCGAATGTCTTGTTCGTAGCATTCGGGTGCGGCGGGCGTGAACAATCCGTCGCTGAAATACCCTTGGTCCAACACACCGTGAAAAAAGAATGGTTTTCCGTTGAGACACAGCCGCGTAAATCCGTTGATTTTTTGAATGCTCAGAAAACGAAGAGCAAAATAACTTTCCACACAGTCCTCATCCGTCTTTACTGCAAAAAAATACAAATAGGGATCTTCAGGACTCCAAAGTCGGGGATTTTCAGGGCGAACCACGGCCCGTCCCTCTTCCAGTGGAATTTTTATCAGCCCTTGCGGTGTGTGTACGGTCACGGTCCCAAAGAGTGTCCGATCTTTGGTATCGATCACTGCTTGT
Organism: uncultured Ruthenibacterium sp.; assembly: GCF_963558415.1. Taxonomy (NCBI): domain Bacteria; kingdom Bacillati; phylum Bacillota; class Clostridia; order Eubacteriales; family Oscillospiraceae; genus Ruthenibacterium; species uncultured Ruthenibacterium sp. The sequence continues at coordinate 7,741 of NZ_CAUWGY010000028.1, forward strand.
TCACCGTCAGCAAGAATCTCCAAACGGTGAATGTATTTTTCCGGAACACTTTCCAGCCAAACCGTCTGCCAAATACCGGAGACGGGCGTGTACCACATACCGCCTCGTTTGGATACCTGCTTTCCATAAGGCTGTACATGGGAGCGCAAATCATCTTTCACGCGCAGAACAAGCTCATTTTGTTCTTTTAGCGCGCAGGTAAGATCAAATGTCATGGCTTCATAACCGCCTTCATGAGAGCCAATCTGTTCCCCGTTTAGAAAACAGTCCAGAAATTGGTCCGCGGCTCCAATGTGCAGCAAAACCCGATTTTGAACAAATCCGGCAGGCAGTGTAAAGGTACGGCGATAAAATAGGAAACTTCCCTGGGGAAAACAGGTGTGCACGCCGGACAAAAGACTTTCCGGACAGAAAGGAACCAAAATGGTACGCTCATATAGGTGAGGCAGTTCGGGTTCCGGCTGCACGGTGAATTGCCAGATACCGTTCAGATTGAAAAAACTGTTCCGCCGCATCTGTGGCCGTGGATAGTTTTGCCAAGGAATTCCAGACAAATTTTTTCCGGCCTGTGTGTAAAGATCGTAAAACATAAGCGTCCCTCCCGGCTTTGCTTTCAGTATAAAGGGTACAGGAGTACTGTGCAAGCAAAACAGCATAAAACGGTCCGCGAACCACAAGGGTTCACGGACCGTTCAATGGAGGGAGGCCTTTATAGACAGGCGTTGATGGCAGCGATGGCGCCTTCCGCGACCGCAGTGGCCACTTGCCGAACCTGCTTTGCACGAATGTCTCCGACCGCATATACGCCGGGCACGGAGGTTTCCATTTTTTCGTTGGTAAGAATGTATCCATCCTGCATCTCAAGCTCGGTGTATTGTTCGGTGTTGGGAGAAATTCCGGCGTATACAAAGATACCGCAGCCCGGATCTTCGATTCGGTCGGTACTCTGGTCTAAGACATTGAGAATTTCCAGTTTTTCCACGCAGTTCTTGCCCCAAACGCGCTGCAGGCGAGAATTTAGGCGAAGAGAAATATTTTTGGCGGCAGCCACTTTTTGACGAAATTCAGCAATGCATCCCAGGTGATCCTCAAAGTGAAGAATGGTCACCTTTCGCGCCAGGCAGGCAAGATACAAGGCTTCTTTGACCGCGCCGTCTGCGCCGCCCACTACGTAAAGATTTTTGCCCATGTATTGGGCACCATCCCGAGCGGCGTTCATGCCCATTCCTTTTCCGGCTAATTCCTTTTCACCGGGGATCCCCAGTTGACGAGGTGTGCCGCCGTTCGCCAAAATCACGCGCCGGGCCTGGTGAATGCCTTTGTTGGTGTGGATGGTTTTTACCTCGCCTCTTAGTTCCACATGCGTGACAGTCTCATAGGCAATTTCCACGCCGGCATCCAGGGCCTGTTGCTTCATGCGCGCAGCAAAACTTGCACCGGTTTCGTTGGGTTCCAGAGCTGTGTAGTGTGTGACCGTAGAGACGTTTCCAATCAGACCGCCTACCGCTGCTTTTTCAAGAATGAGTGCCTTTTTTCCACGGCTGACCGCATAGATTCCCGCGCTGATACCCGCGGGGCCAGCCCCGATAATCAGAATGTCGTACATGAGAATCCTTCCTTTCGCAAAATCAAAGAAGTCCTTCCAGGTGCTGCATCAGCAAACTTACGCAAGTGATGCCGAACCAGCAACAAGCACCCATCAAGATGGGCTTTCCACCGGTTTTAATCAGTTTGATCAAATCGGTGTTGAGACCGATGGCAGCCATTGCCAAAATGATAAAGAATTTGGAGAGCTCTTTAAAGGGTTGAAACAGAGCGGCGTCTACACCCGCAAGTGTGGAAACAGTGGTGATGATGGAAGCGAGTACAAAGAAAAGGATGAAAAAGGGAAAGATTTTTTTCATCTCAAAGGACCCGCTGGACACTTGCCCACCCCGTTTTACCTGCCATGTGCGCCAGAAAGCCAGTGCCAGTGTAATGGGAATGATGGCCAGTGTACGGGTCAGTTTGACAATGGTGGCATATTCCAAGACTGCTCCGCCAGTGCCATGAAGAGTATCCCAGGTCGCCGCAGCCGCCGTTACGGAGGAGGTGTCGTTGATGGCGGTGCCGGCGAAAAGCCCAAATCCTTCATTGCTCATACCCAACAGACCGCCCAGTGTGGGAAAAAACAATGCTGCCAGGATGTTAAACAGGAAAATAACGGAGATGGATTGGGCAATTTCTTCATCGTCTGCGCCAATGACCGGAGCGGTGGCCGCAATCGCGGAACCGCCGCAGATAGAGGATCCAACCCCTACGAGCACAGAGATATTGGCCGGCATAGACAGACGCTTGCGAAGAAAAAATGCAATCAAAAGAGAAATGGTGATAGTCGAACAGATGATGGGAAGGGAAAGCAGTCCAACCTTGGCAATTTGGGATAGGTTCAGGCCAAATCCAAGCAAGATTACTGCATATTGAAGAATCTTCTTGGATGTGAAGGCGATGCCGTGCTGGAAGCAGGTTTTATCCCGAAGGATCATTGAGACAATCATTCCGGCTAAAATCGCGAACACTGGTCCGCCTATGACCGGAAAGGCATGCCCCAAAAACCAGCAGGGAACAGCCAGAACAAGACAAAGGATCAGACCGGGAAATACTCTTTTAACATTTTCCATTTGCAATCTCTCTTTTCGGATGGATTTTATTTGACCGGTCTTGATTATACCCTAGATCAACGATAAAATAAAATGAAGAATTATAATGATACAATAAATTTAATTAATGGGTGATCGCTATGTTAGATCCGCGGTGGACAACGTTTTTAAAAGTTTGCGAGACAATGAATTATACCCGTGCGGCACAGCAGCTATGCTTGACACAGCCCGCTGTGACTCACCATATTCACTATTTGGAGGAACACTACGGATGTCGCTTGTTTTCTTATGAGGGAAAGGTTCTCAGGCTCACAGAGGCGGGAATGAGACTGCGCGAATTTGCTCGTTCCATGGCATACAATAGCCAGCAAATCGAGTGGGCGATGAAGGCTGAATCGCCCATTTCTCTTAGAGTAGGAACATCCAAAACCATCGGAGAATATGTGATCGCACCGAAGGTAGAACGTTTTTTGCGAGCACATCCAGACGCAAATTTTTCGCTGTTAGTAGATAACACCCAAGTTCTTCTTCGGGCGCTGGAAGCAGGAAGACTGGATTTTATTTTGGTCGAAGGCTTTTTTGAAAGCAGCCGCTACGATACAAAACTTTATCGACAAGAGAAATTCTTCGGAGTTTGTCCGCCGGGACACCGTCTGGCAAATCGGTCGGTACAGCTCGATGAATTGAATGGAGAACGAATCATTATTCGAGAACCGGGTTCGGGAACACGGGCAATTTTTGAGGATGCGCTGCGTCGGCGAAATCGAACCCTTCGCAGTTTTCCACGCGTTGTCACAATCAGTGATTTTGCTACGATTAAGTCGCTTGTGACAGATGGGTTGGGCGTTTCTTTTCTATACGCGCCGGTCGTGGAGCATGAATTAAAAACGGGAACATTGGCGAAATTTGAAATTGAAAATGTTCCGATGAGTGGAGCCTTTTATTTTGTCTGCTTAAAGAACAATTTGTTTGCGGGAATATGGGACGAATGGCGCAAGTAGACCATAAAACCTTGGGATTTATCCGCGTCCAAGGGCTTTTATCAAACAAAAAACCCCCAGGCCAAGCCTGGGGGTTTTTATAACCATAAAAGATATTTCAGGGTACTGCACCCCAAAAATTGAGCGTAACCGTCGGTTGCCCATTTCTACATTGCTGCCATGGGCTTATAGATGCCGGAAGAAAAATAGATAAAGTACCAACAGAAACACGGCTACAACGCCGAGGAAAACGGGCACAAATACCACGAGGGCGGCTAAAATCATAGCCAGCCGGTCATTTTTCTCCAAAGGCAGCTCTTCACGTTCTTTTTCAAAGCGCTCTTCTGCCTTTCGGACATTGAGGATCCGGTTGATCTTTTTCCCAAACAGCATGAAAACTCACTCCTTATGGTGCAGTGGGAAGTGGCAGGTCACAAAATGATTGTTGCCAACATCGGTCCACTCGGGCACTTCTTCTTTGCACTTCTGCTGGCAGTAACGGCAACGGGTGTGGAATTTACAGCCCGAAGGCGGATTGACCGGGCTGGGAATATCGCCTTCCAGAAGGATTCTCTCCCGCTTGTCATCTTCATCCACCACCGGAATCGCCGACAACAGTGCTTCCGTGTAGGGATGCAGTGTATTGGCAAACAGTTCCTCTGTGGGGGCAAGTTCCACCATGTTGCCCAAGTACATAACGCCGATGCGGTCGCTGATATACTTGACCACGCTCAAATCGTGAGTGATAAACAAGTACGTCAGGTTTTGCTTTTCCTTCAAATCTGACAGAAGGTTTAAAATTTGCGACTGAATGGAAACATCCAGTGCGGATACAGCCTCGTCACAGACCACAAAAGCGGGATTCAAGGCCAAGCTGCGGGCAATGCCGATGCGCTGACGCTGACCGCCGGAGAATTGGTGCGGATAGCGGCCAAACATATAGCTGGCCAAACCGCAGTTCTCCATAACCTGGAAGATATAATCTCGCATGGCGGGGTCGCCACGCTTGAATACACCGTGGGATACAAGACCTTCTCCGATAATTTGTCCTACCGTCATACGGGGGTTCAAAGAAGAGTAGGGATCTTGGAAGATCAGTTGCAAATCCTTGCGCAGAACACGCATCTGCTCTTTGGAGAGCGTTTTTAAATCAATGTCTTCGCCATTCTTATGATAAATGACCTGACCGTGAGTTTGAGGATAGAGCTGCAGCAGCGTGCGGCCAAAAGTCGATTTTCCGCAGCCGGACTCGCCTACAAGGCCCAATGTCTCGCCGGCGTAAATATCCAGGGAGATGCCGTCGTTGGCACGTACATAACGCTGTTTTTCGCGGAATTTGGTCTTTTTAATCGGGAAATACTGCTTCAAATCCCGGACCGTCAGCAGCACATTACGGTTTTCATTCTCCATGTTTATTTCTCACCGCCTTCTCCGGATAGAAGCACCGGATATAATGGTCAGGGCCTACCTGCTGCAAGGAAGGTTCACTGGTTTTGCACTTTTCGGTGCAGTATTTGCAGCGAGGAGCAAATTTGCAGCCCGTCGGCAAATACAGAGGATTGGGAACAGAGCCCGGAATGGCCTCCAGCCGCTTATCCTTAGGAGTATTGAGCCGAGGAATCGAGATCATCAGGCCCTCTGTGTAAGGATGGGAATAGACTCCATTATGGAAAATCGTTTTGGCGTCCGCTTTTTCCACAATTTGTCCGCAGTACATAACGGCTACATCATCGGCCATTTCATGAATGACACCCAAATCGTGGGTAATGAACAGAATCGAAGTACCGGTCTGCTGCTTGAGCTCATTCATCAATTTCAAAATCTGAGCTTGGATGGTAACGTCCAAAGCAGTGGTAGGCTCGTCTGCAATCAGCAGTTTGGGTTTGCAGGCCAGGGCCATAGCAATCATGACGCGCTGGCGCATACCGCCGGACAACTGGAAGGGATACTGTTTGGCAACCCGATCCGGGTTAGGAATCTTTACGTCGGACAACAGACTGACCACTCTTTGATAGGCGGCCTTTTTGTCCAGATTTTGATGCAGGCGAAGAACCTCGCCGATTTGGCGCTCAATGGTGAACACCGGATTGAGAGAGGTCATCGGTTCCTGAAAGATGACAGAGATTTCGTTGCCGCGGATATGGTGCAAGTCCTTAACGCTGCATTCCAAAATATTGCGGCCATTGAACGTGATCTCTCCACTCTCAATGTAGCCATTGCCGTCCAGCAGCCGAAGAATGCTCATGGCGGATACGCTTTTGCCTGAACCAGACTCACCGACGATGCCCAGTGTTTTACCGGCCTCCAGCGTGTAACTGACGTCATTTACTGCTTTGACGATTCCTTTTTTCGTAGTGAAATAGGTGTGCAGATTTTTGACTTCCAACAGACTCATGCGTTTCTCACCTCTCCTTCGATTTGGGGTCAATGGCGTCGCGCAGGCCGTCACCGATACAGTTGATGCTGATGGTGCAGATGCCAAGCATCAGAGCCGGGAATGCCCAGCGCCACCAGTAGTTTTCAATGACCTGACCATTTTGCGCACCGGTCAACATATTGCCCCATGTAGCATTGGGTTCTGTGACACCAAAGCCGATAAAGGACAGAGAGGACTCGGTCAACATGCAAGTTGCAAAGTTTAAGGTCGCATTGACGATGATAACAGTAATAATGTTCGGAACGATGTGGCGGAAGATGATGCCAAACTCCCGAACGCCCAGCGCTTTGGCAGCGGTGACAAATTCCTGTTCACGCTCGGCAAGAACGCTGCCGCGGACAAGTCGTGCAATACCGGGCCAAGACAAAAGACCCAAAATGCACATGATCAGGATGATGCGCTGCGTTTCGCTGATCGAATTGCCCAAAATAGAAGACAAAATAATACAGAAAGGAAGGAAAGGAATGGAAGATACAATTTCAGTCAGACGCATCAACAGGTTGTCCACTTTGCCGCCTTTGTAACCGGAGATACCACCGACGACAATGCCAATGATGGTGGAGATGATAACCGCAATGGCACCCACGGTCATGGTCATACGACCACCCACCAGCAGGCGGCGGAACAAATCGCGACCCAAGGAGTCTGTGCCCATCAGGTAACCTTTCAGGCCCCAGGAAACCACAGAACCATCTTCTGTGATGGCATAGTTGGCATAGTAGCCGCTCTCCACCGAAGAAACAGCAACGCCCTCCGGGGCATTGGTTTGACCATGCGTATTGTCGCCCCAACTGCAAAGGGTACCATCTTTCAAAACAGCAGTAAAGTGATAACGTCCGCTGGATAAGGAAGCCACTTGTCCCTGAATCTCCTCGGGAACATCCAGGGTCTTTTTGATGTTGTTGCCCCAGGTGTAAACGCGTCCATCGGAGGTAACAGCAGCGGCGCTTTCATCTGTGAGAGCCAGGTCCACTACATCGCCCTGAATCTCTTCGGGAATATTGGTGTAAGCGGAGGCTTTGCTGGTCAAGGGAACAACCTCGCCATCTTTGGTCAGTACCATGACGATGTTGGTGCTGGCCGCAAATTTCTCGATGTTGCCCTGTACGCCTTCCGGATAGACAATGTTCAACAGATAGTCACTGCCCCAGTTGTACATCTCTCCGTCCTCTGTGAGAACCAGAGAAATCTGATAACCAGCCAAGATTTGCTTGATGTCGTTGCCACCGGAGCGCAGCTCCATAGGAATGGTGTTCAATCCCATGCGGTCGTTGCCCCAAGTGAAAATCTGTCCGTCCTCGTTGGCGGCAATGATATGGTCAAGACCAGCCGAAACTTGGACAAGCTTTCCAGTCTCGCTGGTGCTGGGAATGTTTTTCAGCTTTGAGTTGGGGAAAGTACCCCATTCATAAACGTTTCCGTCCTTGTCCAGTCCCACGGAGAAAGAACTTCCCACAGAAAGGTCCTGGGCGTTGTTTTTTAACTGGTTGGGAACGTTCAGCATTCCAAAACCGGGAGCCACGTTTGCCTGTGTTACATCCTGATAGTACAGATCAATGGGGAAGAAGTAGGGAAGAAATATACAGCACAGGAAGATGAAGACAAACAAAATCACACCGATCATGGCGATTTTGTCCTTTACAAAGGCACCGAACGCCATTTGCAGCGGGCTCTGCAGAACCTCTTCTTCCTCCTGCGGCAGACCACCCAGAAGCATACGCTGAGCGGCCACAGACGCCGTGGAGCGTTTGTTCTTTTTGTTTTTTTGCATCCTCTTCCCTCCTTTAGCTGTCCAGCCGTACGCGGGGATCGACCAGCGTGTAAGCGATATCCATGACTACGTTTCCGGCCAAAGACAATATTACATAGAACATTTGCATGGTCAAAACCACTGCAAAGTCACGTTGAAGCAGGCCGTCAATCAGCATTTTTCCAAGGCCGGGCCATAAAAATACGGTCTCGATAACGATGGAACCGCCGAACAGACCTACAACCCACCAAGTAGTGACGGTTACGATCGGAATCAAAGCGTTGCGAAACGCGTGAATATAGATGACGACTTTTTCGGAAAGACCTTTGGCACGAGCCGTTTTAATATAGTCCATGCGAAGAACGTCGATCATAGCAGCGCGCACATAACGGGTGATTCCACCAATGCCAGATACGCTCATGACCAAAACCGGCAGCGCCATATGGTACAGCATATCCATCATACCCGCAAGTCCTGTGGCTGTGGATCCGGCTGTTCGGACGCCACTGATGGGGAAAATAGGAATTTTGACAGAAAAAAGGAAAATGGCCAACAACGCCACGATGAAAGTGGGAATGCTGTATCCTATGATGGTCACGACCTGAACCGTTTTATCAAAAACACCGTTTTTTCGAACGGCAGTGGCAATGCCCAAGGGAATAGAGATAACAAAGACCACAAACATGGTCAAAAGGTTCAAAAGAACCGTGTTGGCCATAGGTCCGCCGATGATGTTGATGACCTCTTGCTTGTATTGTGTGGAATAACCGAAATTGCCGGTGAGCATATTGCCCATCCAGGCAAAATACTGCACGGGCAGAGGGTTGTCCAGACCCAACGACTTACGCGTATTTTCATACAGAGCCTGGTAAGCCTCGGGTTTCATAGTGGTCTTGCTGTCGCCCAGCATGATTTCAACCGGATCGCCGGGCATGGATTTATAAATCGCGAACATCAGAATAGAAATGATAAAGAAGACAAAGACGATATAGATGAATCGCTTTAAAAGGTATCTACTTTTTCCCATTCACCGTTCCTCCGTTTCAAATATTTAAAGATTGGCTCCACGCCCGGAGCACCGGCAAAGCGGAGCCTGCTTCCCCCTTGTGGAAGAGGCTGCAATAAGGAAAATCCGGCGGACCCCGGTCACAATGCGGGGGGTCCGCCGGACGCTCGTCAAACTGGATGAGGCTTAGGCGTCAACCCAAGCATCCAGGACAGCACGGGACCACTCCCAAACAGAGGTGGACTTCCAGCCGTGCAGCTTATTGGAGAAGAAATCATAGTACTCATCGGAGTACAGAGGAATGTCAGGAAGTTTTTCGTTCCAGACTTTGATGAAGTTCTGCCAAGCAGACAGCCAAGCCTCATCATCCTCATAGGGGATAGCCTTCAGAGCTTCAGCAGCCGCTGCCAATTCCTCATCGGCAATCCAGTTGCTATTGTAGCCGCCCTGCATCCAAACGGGATCGGTGGAGTAGTAGTACCACGGAGAGCTGGCCAGAGAGAAGCCGGTAGCCAGGTTGTACATGTTGTAAATCTTGTCACCGCTGTGGGTGATAGCAGCCTGCAGAGTGGGGAAGTCTATGGTGGTGGGATTCAACTGCATGCCGATTTCAGTCATGGCCTCAGGCAGCATGGTGGCCAGCAAGTCAGAAACGGGGTTGCCGTCGGTGTTGGCCCACTCGATCACCAGAGGTTTCAGCTCGCCATTGACATCTTTATAGCGCAGACCAGTGCCGGAGTACGGAGTGCCGTCTGCATTCAAGGTCCAGCCGTCCTCTTCCAGCAGTTTCTTAGCCTCTTCCAAGTTCTTCTCATAGGTGCTCAAGTTCTGGTCGATCCAGTCCTTGGACTCCTGATACTCCCACTGAGCCAAGCCATAATAGGAGTGAACCACTGCGGCATAACCACCGCTGTACTGACGGGCAAACTCGTTGCGGTCCAAGCAGTAAGCAATGGCCTGACGAACATTTGCAGAGTCAGTGGGGAACTGGCTGCAGTCGAACTGCACCTTGCCGTAGCCGTTGCGGAAGAAGGTGTTGTCCTGAGCCTCGCCCGCGTCGACCAAGTCCAGACCACCGTTGATGGTGTCAGCGCCACTGCACTGGAACAGCAGGTCAACGGAACCGGATTTCAGCTCGTTGATCATCGTGTCGGTCTTAACCATTTTGATGATCAGTTTCTCAATTACGGGTTTCACTCCACGGTAGTCGCCCGCATAGTTGGGGTTCACCGTCAGAGTGCACTGTGCGCTGGCCACGTCAAAGGACTCAAAGAGGTACGGGCCGCAAGTGACCGTCGGGTTGTAACGATAACCGGTGTTGGTATCGTTGATGGTTGTGAGCAGCAGCTCAGTGGTGAAGTCACCAGTGATGGTTGCGCCGTCCGCAGTATCCTCAACATCGCAGTCCGGAGCAATCACGTGCATGGGACGAGGCATCGCCAAAGCATAAGTGATGTCGTAGTGATAAGGCAGCTCCTCAGCACGAACGGTGACGGAATAAGTCATCTCGTCCACCAGGTGAACGCCTGCAAAGTACTCGGTCTCACCGTTGAAGTACTCATCATAGCCTACCAGAGGATAGCCGGCCTGGCTGGGGTAGCCGTCCACGCCGTTCATCTCAGGAGAGCTCTCCAGCAACAACTGGAAAACATAGTCCTTCGCGGTGATGGGAGTGCCATCGCTCCACACCAGACCATCGTTGATGGTGACAGTGTAGGTTTTGGTTCCATCTTCATTTTCGGTCTCTTCGTGGCTGGCCACGACGGTCGGGTCATAAACCCAAGAGCCTTCTACATCCGAAACAACAGTGGAATATCCGTGAATCAGATCGTATGTCTTATAGTTCACGGCGTTGTTGGAGAAGCTGGGGTCGTAGAAATCGTTGCCCATCTGCGTGGTGCTGCCGATGATCAACTGACCCTGGGGCTCAGTAGGACGAGTTCCCTCTTCGGTCGCAGAAGTACTGCTGGTCTGTTGGTCCGTCGGGTTGTTGGTGACGGCCGATTGACCGCCGCAGGCGGCCAGAGAAACGGTCATGATGCCTGCCAACAACAAGGACAAAAGTCTTGTCTTTTTCAATTGCGTGCATTCCTTTCCTATCCCATTTACAATAGTGGATTTTGCCAGCCGGACAGACAAGAAAAGGGGCTTTTTTTGTATCTGTTCGGCAGACATATGTTTATATTTTAACAAGAGAGAGGCGAAAAAGCAACTAAAAGTGGAAGAAAAGTGAATTTTTATAAAAAACAAAGAGAAATAAGAGCGATAAAGGGCGTTTTTCCTACAAGAAAAGATTTTCCAGTTTTGGACAGGCCCAATTTTACAGTGTCATCAAAGATTCCATTTCGCTCAAAAGCTGATCAAAATACTGCAAAGCGTCCGCAATGGGAGCAGGTGAAGACAAATCCACACCGGCACCGCGCAGCAGCGTCACCGGATCGGCAGAACATCCGCCGCTGAGGAACGTGAGATAATCCTTTACAGCCGGCTGGCCTTCACGCAGAATACGTTGCGACAATGCCACAGCGGCGGCAAATCCCGTAGCGTACTGATACACGTAGAAATTGTAGTAGAAATGAGGAATACGTGCCCACTCCAGAGCAATCTGCGGATCGGCGACAATGTCCTTCCCATAGTATAGCCCATTCAGCTCCGCATATTTTTCACACAGAGAATCGGCTGTCAATGCCTGGCCCTGGCGGGTCTGTTCGCTGCACCACAGTTCAAATTCAGCAAACATCGTCTGCCGGTACAAAGTAGCACGGAACCGCTCCAAAAAGTGGTTGATCAGATAGGCCCGGCGGCGCGGTTCCTGGGTACCATCCAGCAAATGGTGGATCAGCAGCGCTTCGTTGCAAGTGGAGGCAACTTCCGCAACAAAAATTTTGTAGTCCGCATATGTGGGGCTTTGGCAATGATTGGACAAATAGGAATGCAAGGCATGTCCCATTTCATGCACCAGGGTGAACGCATCGCTCAAAGTATCGGTGTAGTTGAGCAGCACAAAGGGATGCACCCCATAGACTCCGGCCGAGTACGCGCCAGAGCGTTTTCCTTGGTTTTCATACACGTCGATCCAGCGATTTTCAAATCCCTCATTGAGAATTTTCAGGTATTCCTCGCCCAGAGGAGCCAGTGCCTCTCTGGCCAGATCTTTGCCCATATCAAAGGGAACTTCCATGTGCTCGTCGGCAACCATGGGTGCGTACAAATCATAATAATGAAGCTGGTCCAGGCCCAGCAATTTTTTGCGCAGGCGGACGTAGCGGTGCATAGAAGGCAGATGCTGGTGGACTGTTTCAATCAAATTGTGATAAATTTCCACAGGCACTTCCGTTTCGGCCAAAGCCGCATGAAGGGCCGAGGGATAGCGGCGTGCTTTTGCGAAAAATTGAAGTTGTTTCATCTGGGAGCTCAGTACCGCCGCGCAAGTATTTTTCAGTCGGTCGTAACCTGCATAGAGAGAGCAAAAGGCCGACTGGCGCAAAGTGCGGTCCGAAGATTCCATCATGGGAATGTAACTGCCGTGTGAAAGAGAATGATGTGTGCCCTGGCTGTCCACAGCATCCTCAAAGGTCAGGTCTGCGTTGTTCAACAGCGCAAAAATATTGCCAGGAGCTTGTCCCATGCTGCCGGCAGCAGCCAGAAGACCTTCTCCCTCTGCGGATAAAGTGTGTTCTTTTTTGCGCAGAATGCGGGTCAAAACAAGCCGGTAGTGCTCTAAGGCCGGTTCGCTCTGATAGAAAGAATCCAACCGTTTTTCGTCAATGGCCAATAATTCCGGTGTTTCAAACGCAAGCGCCTGCTCCCATTCCACCAAAAAATTGTGAGCCTGAGCACTCATCTCCTGATAGGCAGGCTCCCGGGTGTCCTCATCCGCTTTGCGAAACGCATAGGAGAGCATGCGATCGCTGTCTACGGTGAGCTGATCCTGTAACCGAAGAAAAGCCAAGAGCGTCTGTGCGTTTTCGTCAAGTCGTCCTGCATAGGAAGACAGTTCCGTCAGCGAATTGCGCAGCCGGGCAATTTCGGCTTTCCAAGCGTCGTCGTTGGGGAAAAGGTCTGTAATTTTCCAAGTGTATTTTTCCGCAATCTCACTGCGGGCAGGAATAGTTTGTGCCATGGTGTCGACTCCTTTGTCCGATAATCTTTGCCGCAGTCGGCAAACCGCCGGATGCAGCAGGGATATGCTTTAAAATTGCGTGCCGCAGATTTGGCTGCGGCAACACTGGAACAGTATAGCACAGTCCGCGGTCGCTGTCATCGGATTTTCCCACAAGAGAGCCAAAAGACGGCAAAAACCGGACGCTTGTACAAAAAGCGTCCGGTTTTTTTACCTAAGAGTTAACGTAATATTGCGCCTGTGCCTGCCACAGTTTGTGATATAGGCCGGAGGTGTTGGCCACCAAAGAGGCATGTGTACCGGTTTGAACAATCGCCCCGTGGTCAAATACAACGATTTCGTCACAGAACTTACAAGAGGACAGTCGGTGACTGATATAAATGGAAGTTTTGTCTCCGGCGATGGTGTCGAAGCTCTGATAGATTTCGGCTTCGGCAATTGGATCCAAAGAGGCGGTAGGTTCATCCAAAACAAGAAACGGTGCATTTTTATACAGTGCCCGGGCAATGGCAATTTTTTGCGCCTCACCACCGGAAATTTGTACCCCGTTTTCCATTTCTTTGTATAGATAAGTGTCCAGCCCGTTGGGCATGTTTTGGGACCGGATTTCGAATCCGGCATCGTCTAAGCATTTCGCCGCACGGGTCCGGTCATAGTGTGTCGATCCGGCGATGTTTTCACCTAAGGGGAGGGCCAGCAGCCGGAAATCCTGAAAGACTACGGAAAAAAGTGCAATATAGTCCTCGTATCGGTATTTTCGAATGTCGATGCCGTTCAAAAGAATTTCACCCTCGGTAGGGTCATACAGACGGCAGAGAAGTTTTATGAAAGTAGTTTTTCCACTGCCGTTGGGGCCCACAACGGCCAAACGGCTGCCAATGCGAAACGACAGATTCACATGACGCAGGGCCCATTGGTCGCTGCCGGGATAACGGAAGGACACATTTCGAAATTCCATTTGGTAGTTTCGGTCGGAGCGCTTTTCAGTGGTCAAAGTTCCCCGATACATAGGGTTGGGCAAATCGAGAAGTTGGAACGTACTGCGCAGAAATAGGCCGTTGGCGCGAATTTGTCCCAGAGTTTCCAGAATCAACGACACGCCACCGAACAGTTGTGTGGCCGAGCCTACATACTGAGTGACCGCGCCCACATCAAAGGCTCCGCCCCAGGACTTTAAGCACACAAACAAATACACGACGCAGGTGAGCAACGCCGAAACCGCCTGCCCCAGGCCCATTAATAGACCCATGCTGCCCAAGGAACATCGCACAAGAGGCGAATTGGACAAAAACATATGTTGGCTCATATAGTGCCGGCAGATGTTTTCCTGTTGAAGATACATCCGAAGATCCGCAGCACGTTTTTGGTCCATCGCCATGCAGCCGAAAAATTCAAAGTAACGGTTGGCAAGCCGCAGTTTGGACGCCTGTCGACTCAGGATGAGAGCGGCTTTTCCGTTGCAAGCGGACGATGCAAACACCGTCAGCATTAAAAGAATCAGAAATCCCAGTATGCACAGAGGACTGTTCAAAATCGCCAGAGGACTGTCTGCGGGAACATCTGTAAAAAACAAGGTCAGCGTAAATCCTATGCCGCCCAGCACCTGCATGGCCGTTTTGCAGAAGTTCGGAAAAAAGACCAGTGTTTGGGAAAGTCCACATCCGCCCCAGGTGTCGTTTTGCTTGATTTGAGAATATAGGTCCTGTACTTCCTGACGGTCGATTTCGGCATAATCCAGTTCGGCCATTTTATCCGTCAGCGGCTTTAAACGCTGTGCATTCAAAACGGTGCGTTCATAATCGGTCCATTGGACGAGTATGCCATTGATCAGTGCCATTGCTGCAGTAATTCCCACCGTGAGTGCCGCCCAGAATGCCAGTCTCTCCGGTTGCCGCTGTCCGGAAAGCTCACTGATGATTTGTGCCGACAGCCAGATGGTAACATAAGGGGCCAGGGCTCTGCCCATAGAACTGAGCAGCGTTGAAATAAAATAACCGGGGCTTTGGTGAAACCACAAAGTCCATGCGCGTAAGTTTAGCTTCCATGCCTCGGCATAGCCGCAGGTCTTTTGCGTATCATTCGGCATCGCCCCTATCTCCTTCCTGATAATAGCGGCTTTGCACCGCGAATAATTTTGCGTAGCCGCCGTTGGCAGCAAGCAAGGTTTCGTGATTGCCCTGCTCTGTAATACGTCCCTCTTTCAAAAATACAATCCGGTCACAAAAGCGGGTAGACGCCAGACGATGACTGATAAACAGTGCAGTGCGGCCGGCCGTCAAACGATCGTATTTTTGATACAGATCGTCCTCGGCAAGGGGATCCATCGCAGCGGTGGGTTCGTCCAGTGCCAGAATCGGTCCGTTTTTGTAAAGTGCTCGGGCCAGCATAAGTCTTTGAAGCTGACCACCGGATAATTCCGTACCGTCCTCGTATACACGGCGCCCCAGTTTTGTATCCAATCCATGAGGGAAAGCGCGCACGGTTTCCGTAAGTCCCGCTTTGTCCAGACATTGCCAAACACGGTCTGTATCCACTTTGTCCCTCCGCTGGGCTACATTTTCAGCCACGCTGGCTTCCAGTAAGGAAAAATCCTGAAACACGGCCGAAAACAACGCATAGTAGTCTCTACGATTCAATGTGCGCACGTCCTGTCCATTGAACAGGATTCGGCCCTCAGTGGGATCGAGAAATCCACAGATCAGTCGAACCAATGTTGTTTTACCTGCACCATTCAACCCCACAATCGCCAGCTTTTCCCCGGCGTGGATGACAAGGTCGATGGCGTGCAGCGTGTCGGCGGTGGCCTCTGGGTAACGGTAGCTCACATGCTCCAATCGAATTTCGCAAGGCATGTTCGGGTCGAAGGAAAGCGGCTGCCCATCTGTAAGATGAAACGGTTCCGGCCAATTAAGCGTCTCCCGCAGAAAAGAGATCTCCAGAGACTGCCGGTGCAGTTCGGTGCTGTTCTCCAAAATACTGGCGACCCATTGCGTAAATCTGCTGACGGCAGTGAAGTAGAGTAGAAACTGAGATGCGGGCATGCCCTGGGTCAGCGCCAGCCAAATTAGATAGATGTAGGCGATGCCGTCTCGAGCAAAGGTCAGCACAAGGTCGGCGACGTCGATCCACAGATAGTGAATATGTCTGCGTTTTAGGTAATCCCGCAACAGACATGTCACGCGATCCCATACCTGATCCAGCCAGTTTTTTAGACCAAATAGGCGAATGTCTTTGGAATAAGCACGATCCGTACAAATTTGGTGCAGATAATGAAGCTGACCTCTATAACGGCTTTCCTCTTCTTGGTGGCCATAAATCCATTGGTTGACCTTGTGTCGGATGAGATATCCGGCGATTGTGGTAAGGACCACTGTTAACAACAGTGCAGGGTGTAATCCGGACAGAAGTGTGAGATATACAAAAAAGCCGATTAAATTGGTTAAAAGATCCGTCAACGTACTCCAGATCGCTTCCGTGGCATCCGAGTTGCTGTCACACGAAGACATCGCTTTTTGGATGCGTTTGATAAATGTCGTGTCCAGCGTATTCGGAAAGGATGTATCGGCCATTTTGTCAGAAATTTTCGTCGACAAAGCGGTTCGGATGCTGATACGCCCATAAAGTGCATTTTGAGTGAGATAGGCATTTAATCCGTACAGAATAAACAATACCGCTCCGAAAATAAAAATCACACGCAAAAGTTCCCCGAGCGGAGCGTGTATCTCCACTCTGTGCAAAACCAACGGCGCAAGCAACAGTTGCGCAATGGAGGTACCTGCAGTAATAATCGCAATGACTGCGCACAGAAATGGCACGCTTTTTCTGTTTTCCCAAGCTACGCCGAGCAAAAAGCCAATATTCTGAATAACATTGTAGGTTGGTTTTTGTTTCATCGGATTCACCTCTTGTCCTACTTTACTACAATAAAAGGTCCCCGGTATATTCCGGGGACGAATTGCAGCTCTTGGGGGATGAACAGTAGAAATTTAGAGTTGTGGAATCAAAATTTCAGTCGTAAAGGCACCATCTTCGCTGTTGCGGCTTAAATACCCTTCCATCCGGTCCACAATGTTGTCGATGCGCACTAGTCCAAATCCGTGCCCTGCTCCCTTGGTGGTGGAAAAACGCCGGCCGATTTTCTGCCGTTTGGCCACGGCTGTAAAATTGGTAAAACTGATGTACAATTGAGTGCCCTTCATATCCATATACACACGAATCAAGCGTTTTTCTTCCGGCAAGGCAAGGCTTGCCTCAATGGCATTGTCAAATAAATTTCCCAAAATGACACACAGATCCAGCTCAGACATGCGCAATTTCATGGGGATATTTGCATCCGCCTGTACCTGTATGTGTCGGGATTTTGCCAGCGAAATTTTACTGTTTAAAATGGCGTCGGCCATAGAGTTTCCGGTTTTGATAACGGTATCCACCGTGTTCAAATCCGTATCCAATTCGTCAAGATACTCTTTGACGCCCTCCCAGTCATTATTTGCAACCAGCGCCTTCAGAACTTGGATGTGATTGCGGTAGTCGTGTCGCCAACCCCGAATCTGTCGATACATGTTTTCTACCTCTTGGTAGTGGGTGTCCACCAATTCCCGTTGATAGGCGGCAATCTCCCGATCGATTCGCCTTGAGAAAAATCCCATTTGTCTCACCCCTTGCAGATAATGGCCCGGTTGATGCGTTCGTATGCGCCTCGAGGCAATGGCAGTGTACTGCCGTCGTTTAAGACTACGGTGGTTCTGGTTACCCGGGCGATGTAACCCAAGTTTACAAGCGCCGAGCGCCCCAACCGGAAAAAGCTGTCATCCAAATGTGCTTCCAATTCGCTCAGCGTCATTTTTACGGTGCAGTTTGTGGTAGAATAAATGGTCACATAATTGCCCTGTACTTGCGCAAAACGAATCTGATAAATTGGAATGCGCACCAATTCACCGGACTTTTCCAGCGTTAGTACACGTTCGCTTTTTTGCAGTTTTTCAATTGCTCGGTCTAAAACCGAAAACAGTTTTTCTTCGTTTACGGGCTTCATTAAATAGTGCAGAGCCTCGACTTCATACCCGTCGGAGATATAATCGGAATATCCTGTGATGAAAACGATCTGCACTGCATCGTTGTCCTTGCGCAGGGTACGCGCCATGGATACGCCATCCATTTGCCCCATCTCTACATCCAAAAGCAGTATTTGTACGCTCTTGTCCTCAGCATAACGGAACAGAAAACTCTCCGCAGAAGGATACATCGCCAGCCGCGCCACATGGTTGCGGGTTCCGGCCCAGCGTCGCACAAGTTGAGAGAGATACTCCCTATCCGCGGCCGAATCGTCACAGATTGCAATGTTGCAGTTCATACACAAGGTCCCTTTCAAAAAGCAAGGATAGAATGATTTATGATTGATATTATACTGCCGGTGAGCAGCAGCGGCAAGCCGGCCGGGCTTGCCGAAAGAAAGGAACAAGCATGATTTGTGCATCAAAAGATTTTCGTTGCGCTCTTGTGGGTTACAACTCCCAAAAAAAGGCTTGACTTTGTCGTACCGTCAACCGGTACACTAAAGATGCAAGGAGGGAATGCGTTGTGGAATATTCCATTCATGAACTGTCGTGCCTGTCAGGTGTGTCCTCTCGAACACTGCGTTGGTACGATGAGATTGGTCTTCTAAAACCTGTTCGTGTGGCGCACAATGGTTACCGCTATTACGGTCCGCTCGAAGTGAATCGGTTGCAGGATATTTTGTATTACCGCGCCCTTGGAATGGGACTGTCTCATATCAAAGAATGCTTGGATGACCCTTCTTTCGACCGCCTGGCCGCGTTGCGTCAGCATTTGGCTTCTCTGCAAGCACAAAAAGAACGATTGGAATCATTGATTGAGTCGGTGGAACAGACCATTGATTGTGAAGAAAGGAAGAAACCTATGAACGATGAAGAAAAATTTGCCGCTTTCAAACAAAAAGCGATAGAGAAAAATGAGGCTCTTTACGGAAAGGAAAGCAGACATAAATATGGCGATGCAGCGGTGGATGCATCCAATGCCAATCTGATGGGATTGAGCCAAGAGCAATATAACTTATGGAGCGAGGTGGATGCTGAGTTGCGGCAACGGTTGAAGATTGCTGTGACCAGCGGGTTGAAACCCGATGCAGACGAAGGAAAGGCGATTTACGAAATGCACCGCCGTTGGCTCAAGGTAACCGATCCAAAGCTGACGGCTGAAAAGCATAAAGGAATTGCACAATTGTATCTATTGGATGAGCGGTTTACCGCCTACTATGACCGAGAAGTTCCCGGCTGTGCCCAATTTTTGACAGATGCCGTGGACTACTGGGCAAAATAGTGGAAAGAGGTTCTTGTAAAAAGAGAAAGAGCAGAATAGAACCGCCAGAGGACCATTGCCCTCTGGCGGTTCTGCTTTTTGTGTAACGTTACGTGGCACATTGCTGCGATGGACAACGTCTATGTCTGTGCGTCGGAACGCAGTTACGGCAATGCGAACATGCCCTTTGTTGCCGGTTTTGAAACACTATTTTCAATAGCAATTTATATACAGTGTTTTACAAAAATTTGGTATAATGAAATCAATCGGACTGCAAAGGATGCTCTGTAATTAGAAAAGCTACAAAAAGCGAAAACTGGATCGGGTAGTGGTGTACAACGAAGACGCACAACATTTTGTAGTGAATCATATCAATGAAATTGTGGAACTTTCATAAGCGCGATAAAACGCAAGTGATAAAATGCATCTTAAATGACATATAATGGTCGAGGAAAAGAACACAGATGCTACTTTGAAGTTTCGGCGCCATCTTACGGAAAATAGGAAATGGCAGGGCAATCGCCTTGACAGCTTTTTTTGAAAAGGCGTATACTTGTGCTTTAAATGTTGCAAATGTTTCTTTTGATCAGGAATGAGGATACTGTTATGGCTGACTTAGTGATTCTGGGATCCCTGCGCAAGCGCATTCTGTTTACGCTGCTGATTGCCACAACGCTTGCCTTGACGTTTGTCACGGCGGTGCACTGTGCTGTCCCGCTTGCGTCTATCCCTGCCACAGCAGTGCAGCAACTGGACACCGGCTGGTTTTATCAAGACGGCGACACTTTGACGCCTCTGCCTCCGCTTCCCTGTGAACCGGATGTTTCCGGAGACAAACTCACCCTTGTGCGCAACCTCGACGGTGTGTCTCCGGATGATGTGCTGGCGGTGCAGACCAGGTATCAGTCTCTTCGTGTCTGGGCCGACGACGTCCTGATCTATGACACCGCCCAGGGCAGCGAGTACGCTTTGGGAAGCATGTGGCATTTCATCCCCTGTGAGGATTATGCCGGCGCATCCACTCTTCGGGTCGAATTCATAAGATACGATCCGGAAGACGGCTGGGAAATTTCCACCATAATGCAAGGCCATCCGGACACCATTCGCCTCCATCTTCTGTCAGCCCATTTGCCCACCATCATCGTATGGATGGGATGTATGCTGTTCACGGTGCTTCTGGTTGCCGTTGGGGGATTCATGGCTCTGCGCAGAATCGCGGGCTCCTCGCTGGCACTCATTCTGGCGGCGTTCGTCTTTTTGTCCGGTATGTGGGTATTGCTGGACTCCAAAGTGACCACCATGGCCGGCGGTAATTATGCCCTCACCTACTTTTTCAGCTATTGTGCATTTTATCTTTTGCCGGTTCCTCTGCTGGCGTATTCGCAGCTTTTGCTGCGGCTGAACAGTAAGCTGTTGCGGCTGCTGATCTGGATTGCTGCGGGCAATGCCGCCTTTTGGATGTTGCTCCATCTTTTGGGCGTGGTCCCCATCCGCAAAACGGCGGTGAGCGTCCATCTCATCATTTTGATGTTTGTGGTCGTGCTGGTCAGAGAGCTCTTCCGCCGGCGGACAGACCGTTCCCAGGAGCGCTCCACCTGCACCATCTGGGGCATTTTACTTGTGTTGGCTGTGGCCCTTGTGTCCATCGTTCTGGACTACGCCGGCATACTCCCCAATACCAACAGTTCGGCGCTGTTTGTTTGGGGCTTGTTCGCACTCATCCTCTCCATGGTCATGGACACCGGCCTTCGAATCGGTCAGCTATGGCGGGAACAGAAGAATATGCACTTTTACCAGAAACTGGCCACCCAGGACCGGATGACCTTACTATTTAACCGCAACGCCTACGAATTGCGAATGAGGGAACTGGTTGCAGCCCCGCCTGCAGAGATAGCGTTCGTCCTGTTTGACATCGACAAACTCAAAATCATCAATGATACTTACGGTCACGACTGCGGCGATCAGGTCATCGCTATGGCGGCTCAATGCATTCTTGAAGTGTTTGGACCTTTGGGCGAGTGTTACCGCATCGGTGGAGACGAGTTTTGCGTGATACTGACCACGTCTGAATCCATCTGCGAAAAGCTGGGGGCGTTTGACGAGTTGATCGTTTCCCGCAACCCCCAATCGTTCCCGGTGCGGGTGTCCCACGGATGGGCGGCGCGTCGCTTTGTCGAAGGTGAAACGGTCCCCCTTGAGGACATTGTAGGGGTCAAGATGGAGGCGGATGGGTCTCTCTATCGCAGCAAAAAGATTGGTGATCTGGACGGAGAGCGGCAATGAGAAAAAAACGAATGATATTTCTTGGCGCGGCGGTGTTTGCCGCAGTTTGCCTGTTGTTTTGGTACCAGAACAACAGGATGAAGCTGGAGTTTTCGTACACCAGCGAGGCTTTCGGCAACCCACTGATGGGTTATGCGCCCTCGGCCTGGCACGACGAAGTGGACGAAGCTGTAACGCTTTTGTACATGGACATCACCTGGCGGGAGTTGGAGCCGGAGGAAGGTGTGTTCGACTGGGATGCCATTGAAGAGGAGAATCAACTGGAGCGCTGGCGTGCGGAAGGCAAGCACATCGTGCTGCGTTTTGTGTGCGATTTGCCCGGCGATGAAGACCACCGGGACATTCCCGACTGGCTCTGGGAAAAGACCGGTGGCGCGGGGATGGCCTATGATAACTCCTATGGCCGGGGTTTTTCGCCGGACTATAACCACCCGGAGTTCATCGCCTGCCATCAGCGGGCGGTAGCCGCGCTGGGTGAGCGCTACGGCGGCGATGACTTCATCAGCTTCATCGAGTTGGGAAGCCTGGGCCATTGGGGCGAGTGGCATATTCGCTCCTCTGACGGGCTGCCTCCCATGCCGGACCAGCAGGTGCGGGCTCAATACGCACAGCATTGGGCCGAGGCTTTCCCCAACGCCCGCATCCTGATGCGACGTCCTTTCGCGGAAGCCCAGGAGAACGGCTTTGGCCTGTACAACGACATGGCAGGTCACCCGGAGGCCACCGCCGAGTGGCTAGATTGGATCCAAAGGGGCGGGGAGTACGACCAGACCGGCGAAGAGAACGCACTCGTCCCCATGGCTGACGCCTGGCAGACCGCCCCGGTGGGTGGCGAGTTCACCAGCTCGCTGCCTATGGAGCAGATGCTGGACACAGAACTGGAGACTACGCTCACCCTTTTGCGCGATTCCCACACCACCTTTTTAGGTCCCAAAATTGCCGACCGGGAGTTTCAAGAGGGCTATGACACCGTGCTTTTAAACCTGGGTGTGCGACTTGTTCGCTGCTAAAAAACTCCGGAAACGGAAACAAGGTAGCG
>NZ_CAUWGY010000029.1:0-30264 GCF_963558415.1 uncultured Ruthenibacterium sp.
TTGGGAATTGGTAGATGGAGCGGATATGGCGTATGTCGCGCGTGCGTTTAAAGGCGTGGAACACCGTATCGAGCCGGTTCGCACATTGAATGGAGTGCAGTGGTTCAATGACTCCATCGCGACGAGTCCTACACGTGTCATTGCGGGACTGCGTGCTTTTTCTCAAAAGCTTATCATCATCGCGGGTGGTTCTGATAAAGGAATTAGCTTTGCTCCTTTGGCACCGGAACTGATCGCGCATGTAAAAGTATTGATTCTGACAGGTGCCACTGCGGATAAGATAGAGGCGGCTGTAAAGGCAGATGCAGGTTACGCAGAAAGCGGTTTGATTATTTTGCGCGCTTCGGATATGGAGCAAGCGGTCGCGCTGGCAAATCAGCATGCAAAGCCCGGGGACATTGTATCGCTTTCACCTGCCTGTGCATCGTTTGATTGTTATCCTAATTTTGAAGCTCGTGGCCGTCATTACAAAGCACTGGTGAATGCCCTTTGATTCGTTTAGCACAAAGAGAAGACCACGATCGTTTTTTAGAAATTCTTGGAAAGGCTCCTTTTTTTGCGGCGGAAATGGATGCAGCTTGGAATACGTGTACACGAGACTTGTTCTTTTTCGCGGATGAAAGGGCGGTATTGTGGCTGCATGGCGGCAGAGCAATGCTGTATGGACCATTGACCAACACACAAGAAATGTCTGAATTTCTTGCGTTTCAGCGGATTGAATGCCTGCAGAGTATGGACTGGATACCACCTGACTTTGAGCCAGAGGAGCAGTGGATCTTAGAGTATCTTCCGAGTTCTGCGAGACATTGGAAATGCCCGAATGGGTATTTTGTGGATCAGCAACCAATTTTGTATCAGGCCGCGACAGCCTGCATTACGCCGGACGTGACCAATGTACCGGCAGATGAGTGGGCTGCCCAGGCCTGTGCACGGCGCAATAAGTGCGGGGCAGATATTTGGGCTCTAAAAAAGCAAAATGAATATGCCGCGATTGCGGGTATATTTGCAATGACTTCTCATGAGGCGTATATTGCGGGTGTGGTTACTGCGCGAGAACATCGCAGAGAGGGGTGTGCCTCGTATCTTGTAACTTCTCTTGCCAGGCAATATAGTTCTTGTAATAGAACGGTGCGGCTAGTGTGTCGAAAACCGATGATACCGTTTTATGAGAAGTTCGGTTTTGTACCAAAGGTTCGGATTTGGCAAAGTAAAAGACGGAGTGAATAGAAATTTATGATTGAGCAGTTTTATGAATTATCGCCGGAGCTGCTTCAGGCTGACCAGCGTGCGTTGGATTTGTGTCGGGAGCCTTTCGAGCGTCTGGAGAAAATTAAAGAGCACAACCAATTGAAAATGCTGCGAGCCTTCACAGATTGCGGCGTAGGTGCACATCATTTGGTGGGAACCACCGGCTATGGATATGATGATGCAGGACGTATAAAATTGGAAGAGGTGTTCGCTCGACTGACTGGTTCAGAGGCATCACTTTTCCGTTACAATTTTATGTCTGGAACACATACGCTCACCGTGGCCTTGTTTGGCGTTTTGCGGCCCGGGGATACGATGGTGGCCGTGACGGGACGCCCTTATGATACTTTGTTAGGGGTTATTGGATTAGAGAAAAGCGGCTGTGGAAGTTTGATGGAGTGGGGAGTTCATTACGATGAAGTTCCGCTGTTGCCGGGAAGCAAACCGGATCTTGAATCCATCGAATTGAAATGTAAAACAGCCAAAATGTGTTATATTCAGCGCAGTCGAGGTTATGCTGCACGTGGGGCATTGAGTCTTTCTCAAATTGAAGAAATCAGCCGAGCTGCCAAACGTGCCAATCCGGACATTGTTGTCATGGTAGACAACTGTTACGGAGAATTTACTCAGATGAAAGAGCCCACTCAGTGTGGTGCGGATCTGATGGCCGGAAGCCTGATCAAAAATCCGGGCGGTGGTATCGCTCCAACAGGCGGTTACATTGCAGGACGGGCAGATTTAGTAGAGCTGTGTGCCCACCGATTGACAGCCCCTGGAACGGGTGGAGAAATTGGGTGCACATTGGATGTGTTGCGTGAGTTGTACTTAGGACTTTACTATGCGCCAGGCGTTGTTTGTGATGCACTGAAAACCAGCGTTTATGCAAGCTGTTTGTTTGAACTTTTAGGTTATCAGGCGACGCCTGGATACAAAGAAGACCGAAATGATATCATCACAAGTGTAGAGACGCATTCTCCTGAGGGAATGGTTGCTCTTTGTGGCGGCGTACAGGCAGGTAGTCCGGTGGATAGTTACGCAGCTCCTATGCCAGGGGATATGCCTGGCTATGAGGACCAAGTCATTATGGCGGCAGGAGCTTTTACTATGGGCTCCAGCATTGAGCTCTCTGCAGATGGTCCGGTTCGTTCTCCGTATACGGTGTATATGCAAGGCGGCATTAATTTTCATGCCAGCCGTGCAGGAGTACTCTTGGGAGCGGACCGAATGTTGAAATTGAACCGTAATGCGGATAAATAGCAAATATAAAGGAGAAGGAACATGAAAGTATTCAATACCCTGACCCGTATAAAAGAAGAATTGAAACCACTACACGAGGGGGAATTTCGCATCTATGTGTGCGGACCGACCGTGTACAATTTTATCCATATTGGAAATGCGCGTCCGGTGTGCGTGTTTGATACCCTCCGCCGGTACTTAATGTATCTTGGAAATGAAGTAAAATTTGTTTCTAACATTACCGATATTGATGATAAACTTATCAAACGCGCTGGCGAGGAAGGCGTGTCCATGCAAGAAGTGGCGCGTAAGTACGAAGCTGAGTTTATTAAGGATTGTGATGGATTGAATGTGCTTGCGCCCACAGTGCGGCCGCGCGCTACGGAACATATTCAGCAGATCCTTTCCATTGTGGCAGATCTGATTCAGAGCGGACATGCCTATGTGGCAAAGAACGGAGACGTGTATTTCCGCGTGAAATCGGATAAAGATTACGGCAAATTGTGCCATTTGAACTTAGAGGACTTGGAGTCTGGCAATCGGGAACTGCGTCATCAGATGGACGATGATCTTAAGGAAGATCCGGCAGATTTTGCGGTCTGGAAAGCTGCGAAGCCAGGCGAGCCCTATTGGGATAGCCCTTATGGAAAAGGACGGCCTGGTTGGCATATTGAATGCAGCGCCATGGCCCGGACACATTTGGGAAATACCATCGATATTCATGCAGGCGGTGAAGATTTGATTTTCCCGCATCATGAAAATGAGATTGCACAGTCCGAATGTGCCAATGGTTGCACTTTTGCCAATTATTGGATGCATAATGGCTTTTTGAACATTGATAATCACAAAATGTCCAAGAGCGCCAACAATTTCTTTACGGTTCGGGAGCTCAGCGAGGTGTACGGCTATGAGCCTATCCGCTATTTTATGTTAACCGGACATTATCGCAGCCCGCTGAACTATACCGCAGAACTTTTGGCAGACTGCAAAACAAGTTTGCAAAGACTCTATACATGCCGAGATAATTTGGATTTTGCGTTGGAAAATGCGCATGGTGCAAATGAAGAATTAAAGAAAAAGGCAGTGGAAGCAAAAGAAAAATTCTGTGCGGCTATGGACGATGACCTGAATACTCCTGCTGCGCTGGGGGCATTGTTTGATTTTGTTCGAGAGATCAATACACTGTCCGCAGACTCCAGTCGTGAGACATTGGAGCAGGTAGCACAGGTTTTTGATGAGCTGACGGGAGTATTGGGAATTCTTTATAATCGTAAAAAAGAAGAAATTCCGCAGGAGATTTTGGATCTTGTAGAGCAACGTACTCAGGCTAAAAAGGCAAAAGATTGGGCAAAAGCGGATGCAATTCGCGCACAATTGACTGAAAAGGGCTATGTGGTAGAAGATACGCCTAAGGGACCGAAGGTAAGTCTTGCGAAATAACGAAAATAGGGCTGGCGTTTTTTAGCGCCAGCCCTATTTTTGTGATTTTGTCACGGTACGTTTTTGGTTTTGGGGATATAATACAACCAGAATCATACAATAAGAGTAAAAAATGGAAAGGGGAATGGATGATGGCGATTCGTTCAATTACTAATGCGGAGTTTGAAACAATGGTACTAAATGCGCAACAGCCGGTTCTTGTAGATTTCTGGGCACCTTGGTGTGTATACTGCAGGCGTTTGGCACCTGTATTAGACCGCATGGACGGTCAGCAGGATATTCCTCAGATTGTCAAAATTAACATTGATGAGGAACCTCAGTTGGCCGAGCGCTATAAAATTGATACCATTCCTACGCTTTTGCTGTTCCAGAATGGGAAACAAGGTCAGCCGTTGGTCGCGCCGGCTTCGCAGGCACAGATTCAAGAATGGCTAAAACAACAGAATTGAGGAAAAAACAATGGATGTAAAAACATATGATTTGGTCATTGTAGGCGGCGGTCCCGGTGGCTATACAGCAGCTTTGTATGCTGTGCGTGCAGGTTTGAGCACATTGGTTATCGAAAAACTTTCTCCGGGCGGACAAATGGCGACGACCAGTTGGATCGACAATTATCCTGGCTTTGAGCAGGGTGTAGATGGATTTGAATTGGGTCAACAGATGCAAAGAGGCGCAGAACGTTTTGGAGCGCAGACTCTTTATGCAGAAGTGACTGGGTTATCTTTAGCGGAAAATCCTAAAAGGTTGCAGACTAGTGAAGGAGAAATTCAGGCCGGTGCGGTGATTATTGCGACAGGTGCAGCACCGCGTCCGCTTGGACTGCCGGAAGAAGTTACGTATCAAGGGCGCGGAGTGGCTTATTGCGCTACTTGTGATGGAATGTTTTACAAAGACAAAGTTGTAGCCGTTGCCGGTGGCGGAAATTCAGCCGCAGAAGATGCTCTTACCTTGGCTAAGCTTTGCAAGAAGGTATATTTGGTCCATAGACGTGAGAAATTGCGTGCTGTTAAAAGCTATCAAGAACTTTTAGAACAGGCCGATAGCGTCGAATTTGTGTGGAATCGTAAGATTTCTGGTCTGGTTGGAGAGAAAAAGCTGGAAGGCTTGAAAGTTGAGAATGTCCAGACAGGTGAGAGTGAGTTATTGCCAGTGGACGGATTATTTGTGGCCATTGGTCGGATCCCCAATACAGAACTGGTGAAGGGACAAATTCAAGTAGATGAACAAGGATACATTGTGGCGGATGAAACAACCAGGACGAGCCTTGCAGGTGTATTTGCAGTGGGAGATGTACGGACAAAACCCTTGAGACAAGTGGTCACTGCCGTAGCAGACGGTGCTGTAGCGGTAAAATACGCACAGGAATTTTTGGATAGTTTGTCATAACAAAATGCGCGATTTCATTTCATGGGCAACCTGATGAGGCGTAAGAAAACTGGTATCCAATAAAAGAGAGTTGGTTGCTTGATAAAGGGGGAGCCTTTCAAGACTGCGCGGAATAACATCCTTTGTACGAGTTCCCGAACGGATGTCCGCCTCTAGCCTTGTGCGAAGCATGCTTTCGTTGCACACAAGCGAAAAACGATGAAGCTGAAAAGAAAGTCCGTCCAAACGGCCCAGTAAGTTTTGGGAAATTGATTCTTCGTGTAGAACCCAACAAAACAAGATGTTTTCGTATGCACTGCAACGGAGAAAGTTTTGCAAAAGAAATGCAATGTTTTCCAACACCATTGTTTTCGTCTCATCTGTGACGACAAACGGGTGTGCATCCCAGCACCAGTCGCCATCCAACAAAACACAATTGGGAAGCATGGGCTGGAGTGCTCGACATACGGTGGTTTTTCCGACCCCCATAGGACCACCGACAAAAATTAAATTTTTCATTGAAACCCTCCTAAAGAAAACCCGGGCCAGCATGATTGCTGGCCCGGGTTAAATCATACCAGATCGCTGTCCTCAGCTAATCCGCTGTCACGCAATTCTGCCTGTTCCGCGGTTGTCTCATAATCCAGAGTCACATCTACGTGATTGGCTATGTTTTCAAGAGCCTTGGGAACACCAGGGAAATAGCGGGCGATGCATTCGCCACGCACATGAATTCCATCGTAAAAGTCCGCATTTGAAGTATTGGGGATTGCATAAGGATTGTAGCTTCCATATACAGGGATATCCAGTTTTTCGGCAATTCGATGCAATGCAGGTTCGGTGGCAAAAAAACCAGAATAATGATCGGCCTTTTCCAAGGCGTTGTCATATACAAGTGGATGGTAAGGAGTCAATACTAAAATTACATTGATTTGTTTAGACTGCAGATAAGAAAGAAATTTTTCAAAAATTTCTAACCGTTCTGTATCCGGAGCAGTGTACTCTTCCATACGGAAAAAATTGCTGGTTTGTCCTAGGGCATCGTTGTCAACATCAGACTGGCTTCTGTTCCGAAATTCATAAGAATACAGCAAGCTGCCATCAGAGCGTTTGACCTCAGTGGTTTGGTCGTAAACGTCACCCTCTACGGGTTGCGGTTTTTTTACACCATCTTTGGATTGCAGCATATAAGAGATGTTTCCCTGGAAATAACTGAGCGAATACAGTGCTTGCCATTTTTCATTGGGATTTTGTGCTTCGTACTGAGTCGGAATACCCAAGCGTGTGGAAAGAAACTCCGCATAAAGACGTTTGTTGCTTCGCGCATCGGTTGAATCGGGACTTGTGTCAAAAAGCCATGGATCAAATCCAATGATTACGTTTTTGGGGAGTTTGTCCATCTTGTCAAATAGATAGAAGGTTCCCAACATATCATACCAGTCCGCGCCGGTTAAGGCACAGTTGAATAGACTGTCCACTTGTGCAATGTCCGTGTTCATTTGCATGATACGGCTGGAACCAAGAACAATGGGATCTGGAGCAGTTTCCATTTGGCTGACAATCAGTTCCATTACGTCCCGCTGCCGTTCATTTAATTGCTCGTATCCAACGACATCCTGTCCGGATAAAAGCATGCTGGCAACTTCGCGCAGATATTGATCGCCTTGAAATGTGCCAGAGCAGTCGACTGTGTAATTGACCCAGATGACATAGAACAGTATGGGAAGAAAGGCAATTGCACCAATGAGCAAACGAAATGCCGAAACAAAGCGATTGGCTGTTGTTTTTAAGATTAATTTCATTGTTATCGGCCCTCCTTAATATTGCTGATAAATAAAAGAGGACTGGCCGAAAGCGCCAAAAAATAGAATCAGCAGGACCAGAGAATAATAGAGGGGCCAACGAATCGGAAAAGGAATCCGACGAATCAGCTTTTGCATGGGAATTTGAAAGCTTTCCAAACCTTCCACCAGAACAAAAGAAAAAAGAAGGACCAATGTGGTCGTTTGATCAAAGCCGAGTGTTGTCAGTGTGGCCGGCAGCAAAGAAAGAAGATCCCAACCCGTAAAGAGATGAGTATATACATATAGAGCTTCACTGAGAATTCCGTTGCTATACGTACCTACGGCAAAAAAGACAATGCAGCTTGTAAATAAAAGATAAGTAATACAGACTTGAATACATTTGCGCAATGGAGAAAAGAAATATAGCGGATTATATACCTCGATGCGCCGGCGCAGAGTTTGAGTTGCTTTTCCGATGCACAAATATACGCCGTTTAAAAGTCCCCATACAAGATAAGAGAGGGAAGCACCATGCCATAGACCGCTAATGAGAAAGACGATAATTTGATTCAGATTTTGCCGAAGTTTTCCCTTTCGGTTTCCACCCAAAGGAATATACAGATAGTCCCGAAACCAACTGGTCAAACTAATATGCCAGCGTCGCCACAATTCGATAAAACTTGAACTGGCCAGTGGACGGCGAAAGTTTTCCATCACGTCGATTCCAAAGATGGCACCTGCACCGATTGCAATATCTGTGCAAGCGGAAAAATCACAATAGAGTTGATAGCTAAAAAGCAAACTGGCAATAAGAAGGACAGGACCAGTATAATCCGCATAATGGAGATTAGAGAAAATAGTGCTTACGATTCCGCCAATGGTGTCGGCGATAACAAGCTTTTTGAAAAATCCCCATAAAATTCGGAACATTCCGCCAGTTACACGATTGTATTCAAAAGTGTGCTCCTCGCGAAATTGGGGAAGCATTCGATCTGCCCGTGAAATAGGTCCCGTCATTATGCAGGGAAAAAAACTGACAAATAATGCATAATGAAAAAGATTCTTTTCTGCACGAGCGCCGCGATAAACATCAATTACATATCCTAAAGCGGCGAAGGTAAAATAGCTGATTCCCAAAGGAACGGCCAGACTGAATGCTGGAACATGCAATTTTTGTCCAAACAATCCAAAAAGTTGGGAGCTGATTTCTGCAAGAAAGGAAAAGTATTTATAAAATGCGAGTACCCCCATGCAACAAACAGCGCTGAACGCAAGGCAAAGTTTCCGGACAATTGGTTTTTCAAAACGTTCCAATACCAAACCAGTTCCATAAGTGATTAGCGTTGCCGACATGAGTACGGGAAGAAACCCGGCGTTGGTTGGATCGTATAAATAAAACAGATAGCTGCATACTAAGAGCCACCCGGTTCGTGCTGCCTTTGGCAGAATAAAATAAACCAGACACGCCCCAAGCAAAAATAGAAGAAATGCCAAACTTATAAAATTCATGCAGCAAAACTCCGTTTCCGAAAATAGCGATTCAAAAACT
Source organism: uncultured Ruthenibacterium sp. (assembly GCF_963558415.1). Classification (NCBI taxonomy): domain Bacteria; kingdom Bacillati; phylum Bacillota; class Clostridia; order Eubacteriales; family Oscillospiraceae; genus Ruthenibacterium; species uncultured Ruthenibacterium sp. Next base: position 8,623 of record NZ_CAUWGY010000029.1, read on the forward strand.
TATTGAGAAGGCGTGGTATTGTCCGATAGTTCTTCCAATTTTTTTTCCAATTCTCTGACACGACGTTCCAATAGCGCATTGCATTGGGACAGACGTTTTATCTTTTCGGAAAAACCAGAGACGATACTGGAAAGACTCAACAAGAGCAGCAACACAAAGGCGAGAACGATCATAAACACAAGATTGGACGCGATTTCAACGTGTAATAGATCCCTCATCACCAAAACAATATAAGGGAAAACTGCAAAAACCAGCAAGACAAGACCGCTCAAAAGCCAAATGATGGAGTAACGAATCGTCAATTTGTTCTTTTTTAGAAGCCAAAGGATAACACCGAGGTATACCAGAGCCCCCAAGATAAGATCAATTCGAAGAAAAAGGCTTAGTCCGGCGTTATTCATGGGTGATCCCTCCTTTGTTTTCGTTTGCTGGTTAGCCGAAACACTACCAGAGCGATGCCCACCTTTACCATATAATAGATGGACTTGAAGGGACTAATAGAGGAAGTGCCACCCATTCGTTCTTGCATAATTACGGGTACTTCTCCTACACGATATCCATTTAATACGGCCGAGATAATGGCTTCAGGTTCTGGATAATCTTGCGCATAATGGTCCGCAAAGTAGGAAGTCAATTCTTTTCCACAGGCACGAAATCCACTCGTCGTGTCCAATACATGGACACCACATAGAATTCGAATCATTGTACTGAGAATGTTAATGCCAAAGCGGCGCATAAAACTGGTCTGAAATCCCTGTTTTGTGATAAAACGGCTCCCGATACACATATCCAGATTTCCTTGAGCCACCGGGCTAATGACCGCATCCAAATAGGCCGGATCATGTTGACCGTCCCCATCTAACTGGACAGTGATATCGTAATGATGCTCCCGTGCATAAAGATAACCACTTTGAACACCACCGCCGATGCCGAGATTGACCGGAAGAGATAAATAAGAAAAGTTATTCTCCTGGCAGATTTCAGCACTCCGATCTGTGGAACAGTCGTTCACGATGATGTAATCCACCGAATAGGGCAGATCGGATGTTACATTTTTTAATCTGGAAACCACTCGTTCAATGTTGGCTTCCTCATTGTAGCAGGGGATGATTACAAGAACCCTCAAGGTGTCACCTCGTTTGACTCGAAAATAAAGTGCTCCATTTCTGCCAAGAGCTTTTCACGCCGAAAGTACCGTTGAAAATAAGTGCGCCCAGCTTGTCCTAAAATTTCTCGCTCAGATGGTTCCATCTCAGCTAATTTCAGAAGATTTTGATACAGCGAATCCGCATCCCCGGCAGGACAAGTCAGTCCACAGCCAGCCTGTGTCACTACACGAGCCGCCTCACCGTCCACAGCAATTAAACAGGGACGTCCCGCTGCCATATAACTGGTGATTTTGGCCGGAACTGTAAGTCCTAAATCATTGCTCTTTGCCAGGGCAGCAAAAAGAGCATCCGCCATAGTGTGATATGCAGGAATGTCTGTGACAGGATGCTGCCCTTCAAATGTAAAATAATCCATAAGGCCTTTTTGCTGAATTTCCTGTTCCAATTCTGCACGGCTCATGCCATCGCCTACTAAGATAAAATGGATATCCGTTCGGTTGGCTTGTCGTAATTTGTGCGCACATTCAACCAGCAATCCAAGATCTTGGGCCGGACTAATATTTCCTGCAAAAAGAACATTAAAGCGACCGGTAAAGCGAGCCTGCAAATCATGATCCACCACGTCTTGTGCATACAGATCCTCACAATACTGCGGAATTGTGACAATCTGGGCGTGTGGAGCAATCATACGCAGTTTTTCAGCCAAGGCATCCGACATGGCAATCAATTTTTCACAGCGCCGATAATGCCAATGAGACACTTTTTCTGCAACGGCACGAAGCAGAGAATTACGAATAGGTAGAACAGAGTAAAGGTTTTCCGGCCAGAGATCCAAAACATAACAAGTCAACGGAATCCGATGTAGTTTTGCATACACAATAGCAGGCAACAGCATTAACACAGGACTGGTCTCATAGCAAAAAACCGCGTCGTATTTTTTTCCGTGAAGCCGGAAAAGGTTAAAAACACCCGTGATGGGATAGGAAATATAGTTGAGAAAAATTCGTATGGATGTATTTCCTTTGCGACGAATTTCTCCCGCACGGAATATCTGCACTCCATCATGGACCTCATTGCGCGGCCCGGTGTAGCGATATCCCTCAAACCATTCACCTTTGGGATAGTTGGGAAGTCCGCAAAGAACATCCACTTCAATCTTATCCGCAACAAATCCGCGGCAAATATCCGTGATTCGAAAGTTTTCAGGCCAGTAATGCTGACTGACCACCAAAATGCGTTTTTGCAAGCACGAAGCCCCTTTCTATTTATCAGTCCTATTTGCTTCAGCGCTTGAGCCAAACTGTTTCATTGACAATTTTTGCATAGCTTTGGATAAGTTTTACAACTTTGACACTGACGTTGGTGTCTGCGTAGTCCTCGGCCATTACGTAAGGTTCGTTTGCATCCCGCATAGATACGGCCAAATTCATTGCCTGCTCGACGTCGGGCCCTTTGATGCCACCAATTACGACACTGCCTTTATCCAGAACTTCGGGCCGCTCCGTGGAAGTGCGAATCAAAACACCCGCAAAATTCAACATAGCGCTCTCTTCACTGAGAGTGCCGGAGTCCGAAAGAACACAATAAGCATTCATTTGCAGCTTGTTGTAGTCCATAAATCCGAAAGGCTTCATTTCCTGTACCAAGGGATGGAATTGGAAATGACGTTGTTCGATGTACTTTTTAGAACGAGGATGGCAGGAATAAATAATAGGCATCGCATATTTTTCCGCAATGCTATTGACTGCGTTCATTAAACTCATAAAGTTTTCTTCGTTATCAATGTTTTCCTCGCGATGAGCAGAGAGCAGAATGTATTTTCCTTTTTCGAGACCAAGGCGCGTTAAAACATCGCTTTGCTCAATCTCGTTTTTGTGCGCGGCCAATACCTCCCGCATAGGGCTTCCAGTGACAAAAATGGTCTTCCCATCGATGCCTTCGCTCAAAAGATAGCGGCGGCTGTGTTCGGTATAGGGGAGATTAATATCCGAAATGTGATCTACAATTTTTCGGTTGATCATTTCAGAGACATTCCAGTCCCAGCAGCGATTGCCAGCCTCCATATGGAAGATGGGGATTTTGAGACGTTTGGCGCTGATTGCAGAAAGCGCAGAGTTTGTATCCCCTAAAACCAAAAGTGCCTCCGGTTGCTCTTTACAAAGAATTTCATAACTGCGAGCGATGATATTGCCCATCGTTTCTCCAAGATTTTGTCCTACTGCATCCAGATAATAATCCGGCTGGCGTAGGTTCAAGTCCTGGAAAAAGACATCATTCAATGTAGGGTCCCAGTTTTGGCCGGTGTGCACCAAAATGTGATCAAAATATTTGTCGCAACACTTGATCACCTCGGACAGGCGGATAATTTCCGGACGAGTTCCGAGAATGGTCATGACTTTCATTTTTTTCATGGAAAAACTCCCTTTATACTTTTTCAAAAAAAGTGTCCGGATGCTGCGGGTCAAAAGGTTCATTGGCCCACATGACCGTGACCATTTCCGTATCGCCAACATTTTCAATGTTATGGGTGTACCCCGTAGGGATATCCACAACTTCCAGATGTTCTCCGGATACACGGTAAGAAATTACATTGTCGGTACCGATTTTTCGGAACCGAATAACACCTTGTCCTTTTACCACCAAAAATTTTTCATTTTTGGTGTGATGCCAGTGATTTCCTTTTACAATTCCTGGTAGGGAAATGTTTACACTGACCTGCCCGCGCTCTTGCGTGCGAAGAAATTCTGTAAAACTTCCACGCTCATCGCAATGCATATTCAGAGGATAAGAAAACTCGTTTTCCGGAAGATAGGACAAGTACGTAGCATACAGCTTTTTACAGAATGGATCGCCCATGTCCGGCACGCTCAAGTCTTTTCTGCTGTTGCGGAAGCCTTCAATTAATTCCGCAAGGCGACCCAGCGTTACAGTATAGGTTTCGCATCCCAAATGGCAGAATCCGGGAATGGAACAGTCACGGATTGCACCTTGTTCCATCGCGGTGATAAAACTATTGATCACATCATCGATGTATACCAGCGGAAAAGAATATGCGGGATCGCGAATTTGAATAGGAAGTCCGTTGGCAATATTATAACAAAACGTGGCGACTACACTGTTGTATGCGGGCCGGCACCATTTGCCGAATACACCGGGCAGACGGTAAACCAGTACGGGTGCTCCACAAGTGCGCTCATGCGCAAATAAAAGCTCCTCCGCCTCACGTTTGGATTTTCCGTAATCGTTGTCCAGTTCGGCCTGAATCGAGGAAGTAATCAGAACAGGAGCTTTGTTGCCTGACTGTTCCAGCAAGTGAAGAAGTTCTTCGGTCAGCCCTCGATTCCCAGAATAGAATTCACTGGGATCTTTGGGCCGGTTCACACCAGCCAGATGAAAAACAAATTGCGCCTCACGGGCGTATTCTGCCAGCTTTTCCTTAGGGGTATCTAAATCAAACAGCATTAAATGGTTATAACCCCGGTTGCGAAGTTCACATACAAGGTTTTTCCCAACAAAGCCGCCAGATCCGGTGATCAAAAGGCGCAGCTCAGTGTTTTTCAAGGCCGTTCAGCTCCTCTTTGATATAATCAAGGGTTAAAAGTTTGTCCACGATTTCATCGACGGTTAGCCGACGGGTATTGTGACTGGTATATTCGCTGTCCGCCTGAGTATGGACCTTTCCTTCTACAAAATATTTATCATAGTTCAGGTCGCGGCCGTCGGCACTCACCCGGTAATATTCTCCCATGTCCTCACTGCGCACACGCTCTTCGCGGGTCAATAAGGTTTCGTACAGCTTCTCGCCATGGCGGGTGCCGATGATGTGAGTTCCGGTGTCACCGAACAGTTTTTGAACGGCTTTGGCCAAATCTCCGATGGTAGATGCGGGGCTTTTTTGAACGAACAGATCCCCCGGGTTGGCATGAGAAAAAGCAAATCCAACCAGGTCAACGGCCTCATCCAGACTCATGAGGAATCGTGTCATGTCAGGATCTGTGATGGTAATGGGCTTACCGGCTTTAATTTGTTCCACAAAAAGGGGAATCACACTGCCGCGGCTCGCCATTACATTTCCATAACGAGTGCAGCAGATGGTGGTGTCTTCGGCCTTAACAGTGCGCGCTTTAGCGCCAATAACCTTTTCCATCATAGCCTTGGAAATGCCCATGGCATTGATGGGATAAGCGGCTTTGTCCGTAGATAGACACACCACTTTTTTGACACCAGCATCAATCGCGGCAGTCAAAACATTATCCGTGCCGATAATGTTGGTGCGCACCGCTTCCATGGGGAAAAATTCACAGCTTGGCACCTGTTTGAGAGCTGCCGCATGAAAAATAAAATCCACACCACGCATGACACTGGTGAGACTCCGTGGTTCACGCACATCTCCAATGTAAAACTTGATTTTTCCGGCGAGTTCAGGATAACGAAGCTGATAATCATGTCGCATGTCGTCCTGTTTCTTCTCATCGCGGGAAAAAATACGAATTTCTCCGATCTCACTGTGCAAAAAATGCTTTAAAACCGCGTTTCCGAAAGAACCGGTTCCGCCAGTGATAAGCAGAACTTTATTTTTAAAATATGCAGAATCCATTAAGAGCCTCCCATGATCGTGTACGGATTTTGGCACATGCCGGTACAATTTGTATTATTGTAACATAAAGATGGCTTCATTCCAAGGGTTTTACACTCATTCAGCAAAGGTGAAAAAAGCTTCAGGTCTGGACCGTGCGGGTCCAAGTAAAGCATATTGAAGATAACTGTAGTCTTGCAAAAGAGAAATGTCCAGTGAATCCTCTACCGGATTGCCAGAGGCATCCATGGTCCCAAATTTTGAAACAACCGGATAGTCCACCAAAACATCGGATAAAAACTGCTGCCAACCTGTTTTAGGAAGACCAGCCGCATCCATGAGAACGGACTGAAGGAATGAGACAGAAAAAATAGAGCCTTCTTCTGGCAGAACATCTTTGTCCAGGTCGTAATTTGCCCATAATACAAAGGGGGTTATTTGCGTAGCAAGAATTCCTAGGTCATTTGGCGTGCATACAGCAGTTGTAAATTCACTCTCGATCCCAGGGAAATGATCACCGAACATAACAATCAGAGTGGGATCGTCTACGGTGCTGTAATATTCCGTCAATTCGCGAAATGCATCGTCACTGATTCGGGCCAGATTCAAATATTGCTGTGCTTGAGGATAATCGCCTTCTGGAGAATAGATGGAAATAGGCTCGTCGAAATCCTCCTCTTCATATCCTCCATGATTTTGAATCGTCACTGCAAACAAAAATAGTGGTTCGTCGGAGTCCTCATCCAAACGTGTCAGGAAGGAATAGAAACTGCTGTCGCTGGTAAGCCCGCGCAAAGTCGACAGATCTGTGAGTTTCGAGATATCGTAAAAATCATCAAAGCCAAGGCGATCATATGCACGGTCCCGATTCCAGTTCCCACCCCAAGCGGGATGCGCGGCAATGGTGGTATAACCCAGTTCGCCCAACACACTTGCGATCGAGGGAGTATCCCGCAAAATATAAGTAGCATAAGGAGAGGTGGAGAAATAGTCACGATCGCTGACTCCGGTGAGCGCCTGGAATTCCGAGGTGCTCGTACCGCCACCATACACAGGAACTTCTACATATCCTGTAAGTGCATTCGCTTGACCTTTTAAACTGTGCAGATACGGCAAAATGGGGTCACTGGTGGAAAGAGAGTCATAAAATTCAAAATCAGCCAGGGATTCATTCATAATAAAAATGATGTTAGGAAGTTCTGACGTTTCTTTATCCGACGAGTAAGTAGAAGCGATTTGATCGACTTTTGAGTGAGAATAACCGCTTGGCTTAGCAAGAAAGAGAGCGCGAATGTTTTCTGTGAAATGAACAACAAAACCATTTTGCTGATTTGCCAGGGTAGGATTCCAGGCGTTTGTAGGAACCTGTAATGCGATACAGCCTTGGGTAGTATTCAAAAACATGAAAAATGCCAGAGAACTTCCCAAAGCCAATAGACGCATACCGGCATGTAAAAAAACTTTTCGTGTGATAGGACGTCCCGCTACCAGATAACTGATGGCGCAAACACAGATTGTCATGGCGCAAGACCAAAGAAGAAACGCATTCGTGCCAATTTCATATTGTCCCACCACATTGGCCGCAGTGGTAATAGCGAAAATATCCGCTGGCATCACCGGGGTTCCACGGAATTCCAATGTAAAATAGTTGACGATGCTTCCAAAGGTCAAAAGAATGCTGATAGAGCAGATGCTGAAGAAGGGAGAGCCAGTTACCGCATAAACCAGAAGATATAGGCAGATATAAGTAATCAAATTGACCAAAATGGAAAATGGTTCCATACAAAATATGCCACCGGAATTGTTCAGGTTTTCTACGGCCACAAGGGAGAAAAAGGCACATAAAAGGCCGTTGAAAAGGATCATGGCAATTAAAGAGGGGCGGCGACGGCACCAAGTGACGTCCACCAAAAGACTAAATAAAGCGATGATTAAGGCAATTGCCATCAGAATCATGGGAATCCAATAAAGCGAATAGTCCACTTCTCCAGTAGTGATGGAAAAATCCGGAGTAAACGCTTGTCCGTCCGAGAAATAAGAAATTTGTTCGGCCGATTTAGAAGGATGAGAGTAAACACGCAACCCGGATGCATTTTCGGATGCATTATCACAGCTTAGAGTTAAAGTATACGTGACCCCTGGCTGCAAAATCTGTTCTACATGCAGAAAATAGTAATGTCCGTATTCACCGATGGCCATATGGCTTTCCAAATCCAATGTTTCGGATGCGAGAATTTCTTCTCCCTGTGAGACGGTTATGGTATAATCGGGCCGATCTTTCTGCGTATCATTGTCACGCAGGTTAAGGCAAAAGCCAACATTGTCCAGATACGGCCGTTCTGGAGTTACGGTGAAATCATATTTTGCGGTATATTTTTTTGATACGACTGGACTGGAATTGGCACCTGTTACGATATCGTCAGTGGTTTCTATGTTATACACTGCTTTGGCAAGCGCTTCCGGTGAATAATACATCCAGACACAAGAGCAGATGCATAAAACCGTCAGCACGACTGCAAGAAAAATTCGAAAGACATTGTGCGTCATTCGCAGTTGGACAAAGGGTTGCTTGGACATAATGATAGTAAAACCTCCTGAACGAAAGCACCGGCAATCCAATGTGGATTGGTCACGGCTTTTTCGATATAACTTCTATTTTACCACAAATTGTCCTAATTTGACGAAAATAAAGTAATTTTGTCCTTGCCAAGTTCTTGAAATCCGCGTTGACCTTTGGTACCATGCATAGTAGAAAGCGGAGAAAAGAGGGAGTTTATGCGTGCATATGAACGTTTGCTGCGCTATGTGAAAGTTTATACAACCAGTGATCCGAATTCAGGAGCTCATCCGTCCAGCCAAAGACAGAAAGATTTAGGACGGATCCTGGTAGACGAAATGACCGAAATGGGCTTTTTGGACGCCCATATGGATGAACAGGGATATGTATATGGCTCACTTGCAGCGAGTGCAGGGTGCGAAAATGCGCCGGCGTTGGGATTTGTGGCGCACATGGATACTGCGCCGAGTTTTTCCGGTGAAAAGGTTTGCCCCCTGGTACATGAAAATTACGACGGAAAGGATGTATTCCTTCCGAAAAACGGAACGGTGCTGAAGGTGCAAGACTTTCCATTCTTAGCGCAGCACAAAGGAGAAACGTTGATTACTGCGGATGGGTCTACGCTTTTAGGAGCAGACGACAAAGCGGGAATTGCGGAAATTCTGACAGCTTGCGAAAAAATCCAAAAGGAAAATCTTCCTCATGGAAAATTGTGTGTGGCCTTTACGCCGGATGAAGAGATTGGTGAGGGTGCTCTCGGATTTGATGTAGAACATTTTGGCGCTGATTTTGCTTACACAATGGATGGCGGCGCTGTAGGTGGCGTGGAATATGAGAATTTCAATGCTGCCAGTGCGGAGATCGACATCCAAGGCGTTTCGGTGCATCCGGGCAGTGCTAAGGATATAATGGTGAATGCGCTGCTGGTGGCCTGTGAATTGAACAGCATGCTTCCGGCTGAGGAGATTCCGGCGAGAACTTCTGGCTACCAGGGATTTTTCCACTTGGATGGACTTACAGGTACCGACGCCCATGCGCGCATGGGATACATTGTGAGAGATCATGATCGTCAAACGTTTGAAAACCGTAAAAGGATGCTGCTTGAGATAGTTGATCGTCTAAATCAAAAATATCCCACGGCGTCCATTCGCTTAAAACTCCATGACAGTTATTACAATATGGCTGAGAAGATTGCCCCCTGTATGCATTTAATCGAAAATGCGAAAAAGGCGACTCTGGATGCAGGCGTAGAGCCTTCCATCGAGCCGATTCGGGGCGGTACGGACGGCGCCACATTGTCGTATATGGGATTGCCGTGTCCCAACTTGGGCACGGGCGGTTACAATTATCATGGACCGTACGAGTGTATTACTGCGGAATCGATGGATAAGGCGGTGCAAATCCTTTTGAATTTGACGCAAGCATACCGAAAACCACAGGGAAAGGAATAAAATTATGACAAATATCTGGCATGATATCAGTCCGGCGCGCATCAATCCTGATGACTTCATTGCGGTAATTGAAATTGAAAAAGGATCCAAAAAGAAGTATGAATTGGACAAGGAAACCGGCCACATTATTTTGGATCGAATCTTGTACACCTCAACACACTACCCTGCAAACTACGGGTTGATTCCGCGCACTTATGCAGATGATGGGGATCCGCTCGATGTGCTGGTGCTTTGCAGCGAGACAATTTCTCCATTGAGCCTTGTACGCTGCTATCCGATCGGCGTGATCACCATGCGGGATCAGGGAAAATTGGACGAAAAAATTATTGCAATTCCCTTTGAAGATCCCATGTACAACGGATACCATGACATTTCCGAATTGCCCAGCCATATTTTTTCTGAGATGAAACATTTCTTCACGGTATATAAAAATTTGGAAGGAAAAGAAACGGTGGTCGATGAAGAACAGGGGCCACAAGAAGCAAGAGCGATTATTCAGAAATGCCTGGATGCTTATATCAACCGTTTTTGTCGTTGAGAATTTGGGGGATTGTCCTTGCATTCTAAGGATTAAACAGGTATACTGAATGAAATGAATGAAAAGGAGCGTTGCCGAATGAGACATGGAGGAGCATTCCGGTTAACCGGATTGATTTTGGGAATCGTCAGCGCTGTTGTCAGCGTGACGGCGATTGTATTCAGTATTGTTGGATTGTTGCTTTCAAAACGTCCGGTGATGCCTCGTGTGCGCGCGGACAAGAGATGATGCATCGAAAAGCCGGGTGAGCGCCCGGCTTTTTTTGAGCGGGATATACATCGGAAAGGAGTAGACAATGCGGGTGCCAAAACCGGTTCTGCCGACGCAACTCGAGGATGCAATCCCTTTAGAAGAGGTTCTGAGTCTAAAAGACAGAGATGGGGTTCTGTTGGATGGATATCGCTTTGAGAACGGAAACATCGCTGGATGGGATTTAGAAAAAAGTGAATATAAAGGCTGCACTTTTTCTGGTTGCCGTTTCACAGGCGCTCACATGTCCAAGGGATGGATTCGGGACGTAATTTTTGAACGGTGCGATTTATCCGGCGTTCGTTTGGTGGAAAGCTCCTTGCAACGCGTGTGGTTTCTGGGGTGCAAACTGTCAGGTGCTAACTTGGCTGGAGCGGTATTACAGGATGTCCGTTTTCACGAATGTACTGCAGACGGAATTGTTTTGGCAGAGAGCGGATTGAAAAATGTACAGTTTGAAAACTGTAAATTGCAGCAGGCGTCTTTTTCATCCGTTCGAAAAAAATTGTCGCTTTCTTTAGACCGTTGTGATTTGCGGGCTGCAGATTTTTTTCACACCCCGCTAAAAAGCATAGACTTGACGAGCTGTGAAATAGATGGGATTCGTCTAGAAGGTCCAGAACTGCGCGGGGCAATTGTCACAGCGATACAAGCGTGTGAGCTCGCCAAACTTTTGGGCGTGGTGATTCGATCCTGAATGGAGGAAAATAGATGAAACAATATTTAGAGGCGGGGGAGTTTGTCACCACGCATGGAGTAATGGGTGAACTAAAATTGTATCCTTGGTGTGACGATCCCGCTTTCATTACAAAACTTCCGCGTTTGTTTTTAGGAAAAAATGGGGAAAAAGAGAAAAAAGTGCTGGCGGCACGGGTACACAAAGGTATGTGTCTTGTCAAATTGGAAGGCATTCAATCCATAGATGAGGCTCGGACCTATGTTCGGAAAATTGCTTATTTTGCAAGGGCGGATGTGGATTTGCCGGAAGGTCGTTTTTTTGTCCAAGATATTATTGGATGCAAGGTAAAGGACGCTTTGACCGGACAAGAATATGGTACGGTGACAGATGTTACTCATCCGGCGGCCAGCGATATTTATGAAGTGCGCAATGATCAGGGTGAAGTGTTTTTATTTCCGGCGGTTTCGGAATTTTTAGAGGAACTTTGTCCGGATAAGGGATACATCACGGTCAAACCGATTCAGGGAATGTTTACTTCTGGTGGAGGAAATGACGATGAGGATTGATGTAGCTACGTTATTCCCAGAAATGTGTGAGAGAGTAATGAGCGAGAGCATCATCGGTCGTGCGCGCCAGCGCGGCTACATTGAGTTTCATGCACATCAGATCCGAGACTACACGTTGAATCGTCAAAAGCAGGTTGATGATTACCCATATGGTGGCGGCCATGGGATGATTATGCAGGCGCAGCCGATTTATGACTGCTGTCAGGATGTGATTCGTCAGGTGCAGCAGGCGGGATTTGAGCGCCCTCATATCGTTTTTTTGACAGCGGCGGGAAAACCGTGGAATGAAGAACACTGCAAGCGCCTTGTGAAATATAAGAGCCTTTTATTGGTGTGCGGTCATTACGAAGGAATTGATGAGCGCGTGATTGAAGAACTTGCAGATGAAGAAATTTCTATCGGAGATTATGTTTTAACGGGTGGAGAGCTGGCTTCTCTTGTCGTAGCGGACAGTGTGTTTCGCCTCTGCCCGGGTGTGCTTTCAAGTCCGGAAGGCTATGAGGAGGAAAGCTATTACGGCGGCCTTTTAGAATATCCTCAGTATAGTCGTCCTGAAGAGTGGAATGGCCGAAGTGTGCCGCCGGTTTTGCTGTCCGGACACCACGAAAATATCCGGCAGTGGAGAAAAGAACAGGCGCTGGAAAGAACACGAGCGCGCCGTCCGGATTTGTATGAAAAATACCTTCAAAAAGTCAATGGCGAAAATCCATAAAGAATTGAAGAAACACTTGTATATTTCGCTAATGTTGTTGAAAACTAACTAGTGAACATGCACAAAGGTGGCCCGACGCGCACGGCCGTTTAAAGGCATAGTTGCAAAAATTATCGGATTGCGTCCGAAATTATTGACGTATTGAAAGTTTTTGGTATACAATAAGGTCAAAGGCACAAGATACATGATAAGGAGCGTTTGCTATGTTTGTGAAAGAAGTAACTGTGGAGAATCAGGTCGGCTTGCATGCACGTCCCGCTACTTTCTTTATTCAGAAGGCCAATGAGTTTAAATCTTCCATTTGGGTCGAGAAAGAAGAGCGTCGTGTAAATGCGAAGAGCCTTCTGGGTGTTCTGTCTCTTGGCATCGTGGGCGGTACTACGATCCGCATTATTGCTGACGGCGCTGACGAGCAGGCTGCTGTTGAAGGCTTGATTAAACTGGTTAACTCTGGTTTCAGCGAATAAATTTTAACAAAACGAAGTGCGCTGCCTGAAAATTGGCGGCGCATTTTCTTTTTCGGGGAAAGGTGGGTAAGAGATGACGAAGTATGAGCTTTGGCAGAAGGCAAAGATGCTTCCGCTGCTGCCGGGTGTTTATATCATCCGTGACAAGACGGGAGAAATCATCTATATCGGCAAGGCCAAGCGGTTGCGCACACGTGTCTCTCAGTATTTCCGAGAAGGAGTTCCCCACGATGCAAAAGTAACGAAAATGATTCACAATGCCTTTGAGTTTGACGTCATTGTCACACAGAGTGAGTTTGAGGCACTGGTGTTGGAATGCAGTCAGATCAAACAGCATAAACCGAAATACAATATTCTCCTGAAAGATGACAAAGGGTACAGTTACATTAAAGTGACCCGTGAAGATTACCCGCGTATTACCGCGGTTTTGCAAAAAGAAGACGATGATGCAGAATACATCGGGCCGTATACATCCAGTTTTGCAGTGCGTGAAATGGTAGAAACGGCAAATAATGTGTTCCGTCTTCCCCGCTGCGGAAAACGGTTTCCGCAGGATATCGGGAAGGGCAGACCTTGTCTAAATGCTCATATTGGAAAGTGTATGGCTGTTTGTTCGGGAAAAGTTAGCCGGGAAATGTATCGAGAATCGGTGGAAGGCGCTTTGCATCTGATTCGGCACGGACAGGGTGAAATTTTGAAACTACTTCGTCAGCGTATGGAGGAAGCGGCCGAAAAATTGGATTTTGAACGTGCGGCGATGTTGCGTGATCAAATCAATGCCATTGAAAAAGTAAGTCGTGGGCAAAAAGTGGTCCGGAGCAGTGTGGATGAGCAGGATGTGGTGGCATTTGCGGCCAGTGTGACTGCTGTCTGTGCGGCAATTCTCCGTTTTCGAGAAGGAAGGCTTGTGGATAAACGAGAATTTTTGTTTCACGATACCCAGGATTTGACAGCTCTTCGAAATGAATTTTTGCCGCGCTATTATTTAGAGGACAGTGAGTTTATTCCCAGAAGTATCGCGGTGGATGAACTTCCGGAAGGTTGGGAAGATCTGAAAAGGCTTTTGAGCGAGACGCGTGGCAGCAAAGTTCAGCTTTATGTGCCTCGTCGAGGCGACACGGCAAAGTTGATTGAAATGGCCCGAACCAATGCGTTTGAACGATTGGCTAGGGAGAGCGGTCGCTATGCGCGGGAGCAGAAATTGCTAGATGAAATGGCAGCGCTTTTGGGACTGCAGGAACCGCCCCAGGTCATCGAAAGCTATGATATTTCCAACTGGGGCGATGGAACCAGTGTGGCCGGTATGGTAGTGTTTGAAAACGGAAAGCCTAAAAAAGCTGGTTACCGCAGATTTAAAATGCAGACTGTTTTTGTGAACGATGACTACGCCTCTATGTCGGAAACATTAAGTCGACGTGTGTCTGAGTATGAAAAAGGCGGAAGTGGGCAGTTTTCGGTAAAACCCAATTTGATTTTTTTGGATGGTGGACGTGGACAGGTGAATGCTGTGCGAAAAAGCCTGGAAAATACGCCATTCGCACAAGTGCCATTGTTCGGTATGGTGAAGGACGACCGACATCGCACAAGAGGATTGATTACTCCGGCGGGCGAGGAGATTCAGCTTTCCATGCACAAAGGGGTATTTGCTTTTGTCACGAGTATTCAGGATGAGACTCATCGGTGGGCCAATGACTATCGAAAACGTCTCCAAAAGGGAAAATCTTATGCTTCTACGCTTCAAAATGTTCCCGGAGTAGGACCCGCGACGGCTAAGGCGTTGTTGGCGCATTTTAAAACCGTGACGGCAGTGCGTCAGGCGGAGCAGGAGCAACTCTGTCAGGTCAAGGGAGTTTCTCAGAAAGCAGCAAAGGCGGTGTATGAGTATTTTCATCAAACTTGACAAATGTCTTTGTGCCATCCATAATAAAAAGCAACAACACAGGAAAGGCAGGCGGAACAGATGCGCGTAATCGCAGGAAGTGCTCGTGGTGTAAAGTTGGCGGCGCTTCCAGGGGAGGACATTACCCGCCCGACCATTGACCGTGTGAAAGAAAGTATGTTTAGCTCTGTTCAGTTCTTTCTGGAGGGAGCCGATGTATTGGATTTGTTCGCCGGGTCCGGACAGTTAGGAATTGAGGCGCTCAGCCGTGGAGCACGAAGATGTGTGTTTATTGATCAGGATGCGGGAGCTTGTAGTGTGATTCGTGAGAACCTTCGAGCGGCATCATTGGCGGGAAAAGCGAGTGTTTCGCAAACTCAGGCAGAGCATTATCTGGCTACGGCTCGGGATCCTTTTGATCTTGTTTTGATGGATCCGCCTTATCATCACAATACAGTGGCAAATCTTTTGCCGTTGGTGGAACGAGTAATGAAACCAGGCGGTGTGGTTTTAGCGGAAACGGAGTATGGGGCGCAGCTTCCGGAAAAGTGCGGGAGACTGATTTGCAAAAAGCATTATAAATACGGCAAGGTGGCTCTGGCACGTTACGAATGCGTGGAGGAAGAGGCGGATGCCCTGCTGCAGGCGGAAAAGGAGCCTACGGTATGAAAATAGCAATATGCCCTGGTAGTTTTGACCCGATTACCAAAGGCCATTTAAATATTATTGAACGCTCTGCTCGACTGTTTGACAGTGTGGTGGTTTTGGTTTTGGTGAATCCCAATAAGCGCCCCACTTTTTCTGCGGAAGAGCGAGTAAAATTTATACAAAAAGCGTGCGAACACATTCCGAATGTGAAAGTGGATTCTTATCATGGCCTTTTGGCGGACTATGCAAAGCGAATCGGTGCTTGCACCATTATTAAGGGCTTGCGTGCCGTCACAGATTTTGAATATGAATTTCAACAAGCGCTAGTCAATAAACAATTGAATCCGGATTTGGAGACGATGTTTGTCATTACAGATTCCAGTTATATGTATTTGTCTTCCAGTATGGTTCGGCAAGTGGCTGGATTTGGAGGAGACGTGAGCGGATTCCTTCCGGAATCAATTTGTGATGAAGTAGTAGAACGCCTCGCACAGGGGAAAGAAAAGGAGTAATGTGTCATGTCAATCGATGAATTGCTGGATGTCATGGATGAAACGCTAGAAGATGCGCTCAACGTTCCGTTCAGCGGCGGTAAGCGCATGGTGGATGTGGAAAAAGTGCGCGACCTGATCGATGACATTCGCTTAAATATGCCGCAAGAGATTCAACAGGCAAAAGCAGTTGTGAAGGATCGCGAACAAATTGTAGAAAAGGCTAAGCGAGAAGCAGATATGATCATTAAACGCGCTGAGGAACGCGCACGAGCCATGGTTGCCGAAGAAGCAATTATGAAAACTGCGCAGCAAAAGGCTACAGAGATGATTGCCAGCGCTCAGAACCAGAGCCGCGAAATGCGTACGACTGTGACTAATTATTGTGAAAATATGCTTCGTCAAACCGAAGAACAGCTTTCCAGTAGTTTGAGTGATGTTCAGAATGTGCGTGCTACTCTGCGACAATCGGGAAAACGCGGAACAAGGCGTACACAAGCTAGAAATACCAATCAATAATGAAAATGCGCCCTGCACATGCAGGGCGCATTTTGCATAAAATAATTATAAGTTCCCTCTTGACATTTCTTTGCTAATGATATAGAATATCATTAGCAAAGAAAAGGGGAATGGAGATGGAAAAAAGAAAAACCATTCAAAAGCAACTTGTGCTGGATGCGGTGTCGCAACTTGCGGATCATCCAACAGCGGATGAAGTGTATGCATATATTGTAAAAAATCATCCTACCGTCAGTAAGGCTACGGTGTATCGGAATTTGAGCAGTTTGTCGGAAGATGGTCTTCTGCGTCACATTCGTATGCCGGATGGGGCGGATCGATTTGACCACACTTTGTCACCTCATTTTCATATCGAATGCCTTTCTTGCGGTGCACTTTCAGATGTTTTATTGGAAGAAGAAAACCAATTGGATGAACAGGCTGCAAAGTCGACAGAATATACCAATGTACAACATGATATTGTATTTACGGGTATGTGCCCGAACTGTCAAAAGCATGAAAGAGCATAAAGTGCGGTATACTCTGGTTGGAAAACCATCGAATAAATAAAACAAAAGGAGAGAAGTTACTATGGAATTAAAAGGTTCAAAAACAGAACAGAATTTGTTGACCGCTTTTGCTGGAGAGAGCCAGGCACGCAATAAGTATACGTATTATGCATCTAAGGCGAAAAAAGAAGGTTACAACCAGATTGCGGCTATTTTTGAAGAGACTGCCAACAATGAAAAAGAGCATGCAAAAATTTGGTTCAAACAGCTCCACAATGGTGAGATTCCTGACACTTTGACCAACTTGGATGATGCAGCCGCTGGTGAGAACTACGAGTGGACTGATATGTATGCTGGTTTTGCGAAAACGGCCAAGGAAGAGGGCTTCGATAAACTGGCTTATCTGTTTGAGGCTGTAGGGAAAATTGAAAAAGAGCATGAAGAGCGTTATCGTGCTTTGAAGGCCAGCATTGAGCAAGGAAAAGTATTTGCTCGCGAGACAGAGCAGGTTTGGGTTTGCTCCAACTGCGGTCATGTGCACATCGGCACACACGCTCCGGAGAAATGCCCGGTATGCGATCATCCGCAAGGCTATTTCATTCTGCAAGCAAAGAACTATTAATGTTGCATTTCCCCACGGAAGGCATTCATGCTTTCCGTGGGCTTTTTTTGTATGAGCAAATTCGATATAATAAAAAACAATCAAAGGTACACGGGAGGAAAACGGTATGCTGCAATTGATTCTGGGATTGTCCGGAACAGGGAAAACTGGTCGGATATTGGCCTTGATGAAGGCAAGAGCATTGGCCGGTGGGCAGAGTATTCTGGTTGTGCCGGAACAGTTTTCGTCATCGGCTGAAACCATGGTGTACCGTACTTTGGGCGATCGATTGGGCTCATTTGTAGAGGTTTACAGTTTCACAAGTTTGGCAGAGCTTTTTTTAAAGACTTTTGGCGGTGTGTGTGTTCCAACTCTAACGGATGCCGCCCGTGCAGTGGCTGTCCGGCGTGCACTTGATGTGTTGGGAGATGAGGCGCAAAATTATCATAGGCACCGCCGTAGCACGGGCTTTTGCAATTTGTGCGCAGAGGCAATTAAGGAACTGAAAATTGCGGGTTCCGCCCCGGAAGACGTTTTGCGTGTAGCGGGACAGGGAACGGATGGAGAGAAACTTCGTGAATTGGGGCTTTTGTTTGCGGCTTATGAAAAAATTATTGCCGGCAGTTCGATGGACCCCTCTGACCGCTTGACCGTTGGTGCACAGCGCATGGATGTTTCCTTTTTGAAGGATAAGGAAGTGTTCATCGATAATTTTGATGGGTTTACGGCGCCGCAATATCGTATTCTCGAAAAGCTTATACAGGCAAAACAGTGTACGGTGGCTCTTTGCTGCGATGGTATGGCAGACCATGACGCGGGCATGGGGCTGTTTAGTCCTGTCAAAATGACCGCGCAGAGACTTCGCCGAATCGCCGGCCGAGTAGGTGTTGAAGTGGCGGCACCCAAGATTCTCAAAGAGGATCTGCGGCATAAGGATGCACCAGGGCTTTTGGCAGTGTCTCAGGTTTTGGCGGGAGATACGGCGGAAAATTGTTGTGCAGAGAATGTCTATTTGACACCAGCACAGAATGTTTATGCGGAATGTAAGGCGGTAGCTTGCCGCATTGCATCACTGGTGCGCAATGAGGGGTATGCCTACAAAGACATTGCGGTCATTTGTCGGTTGCTGGATGATTACGATGCACCTGTCCGTTATGAATTTGGATTGGCGGAAATTCCTTGTTTTACGGATCGTACGGATACAATGGAGCATACCAGCGTAGCAGCCTTTTTGAATGCGGCTTTGGAATTGCTTTCTAAGGGGTTGACAACCGAACCCCTTCTTCGCCTTTTAAAGACCGATTTGTGTGGTTATACAGCGACTCAGATTGCAAATCTGGAAAATTACGCTTATACCTGGCGATTGAAAGCTGCGGAATGGAGGGCTCCGTTTGAGAAAAATCCATCCGGATTTGGAGCGCAGATGACTGAAGAAGAGCAGCATCTTTTACAAGAAGTGAATCAGATTCGAGAGCAGGTGGTATGTCGCGTTGAAACGTTTTTAAAACAGGCAAAAGGAAAGAATGCCGCCGAGATTTCGAGACAGCTCTATTTTTTGCTCGTTGCATTCGGTGCGGATCAAGAAACTATTCGCATTGCACAGGAATTTGAGGACCATGGGGATTTGGCGCGGTCAGAGGCGATGTATCGGACATGGGATGAAGCAATGCAGCTTTTGGGCGAGATGGAGCAACTGTTGGGACAGGATGAAGTAACAGCGAGTGAGTATGCAGAGTTGTTTTTGCTACTGGTGCGTAGCAGGGACTTGGGACACGTGCCGGAAACACAGGACGCTGTCATGCTAACGACGGCCGATCGAATGAGGTTGGATAGCCCCAAAATATGCTTTGTTTTGGGAGTGTCTGAAGGACAATTCCCTAAACTTGCTGGAGCTAGTGGACTTTTGACTCATGCGGATCGCGATCTTTTGGTAAACAACGGTGTTCAGATGCCTGGTGGATACGAAAATCGTACGTTGCTGGAACAGATGTTTTTTTATCGGGCGTTGACTGCACCTTCCCAGCGATTGTATATCAGTTATATTTCTCCGGAAAGCGGCGGTGCGCCGGTGTCGGCGGCTCTATCTCCGGTCATGGAGTTGTCTGTAAAGCCGGACCGACTGGAGTTTTTTGAGCTTGCGCCCACTTGCGCGGCGGCGTTGGATTTGTATGGTTCTCAATACCGGGACGATACACCGCAAACAGCTTCTTTGGCACAAGCATTGGCGCAAGAACAGATGGCGGTGGAGAGTTTGGCGGCGATGAATAGCGCGGCACATCCAGCGCCCATGAAAGCGAAGGATACGTCGGCAATGGAAAAGGTTATCGGGCGACATCTTCGACTTTCACCTACACGGGTGGAGCAATATTACCGATGCAGATTTAGCTATTTCCTACAATATGTCCTCAAAATCAAACCTCGGCGGCGGGCGGAATTGTCCCCCATGGAAAGCGGCAGTCTGATTCACTATATTTTGGAACAGGTTATGCGACAGGCGGGGGCTGAATTTGTGAATATGCCTCAGGAGAAGCTTTTAAAATTGGCGGATCGGATCGCAGATGATTATGTGAAAGAAAATATGCCTGAGGCATCTGTGCGTTTCGCCTATTTGGTTCGACGTTTAAAGAGAAGCGTAGGAAATTTATTGTGCTATTTGCAGAAAGAACAGGCCCAAAGTTCCTTTCATCCGATGGCCTTTGAACAGCCGATTGGGGATGGAGAAGGAGCAGTTCGTCCACTGACGCTGAAAACGCCGGACGGACATACGGTGCAGGTGGTCGGTCAGGTGGACCGTGTGGATGTAATGTGCAGGGAAGGACGACAGTACGTACGTGTAGTGGACTATAAAACAGGTTCTAAAAGTTTCAGTTTGGATGATGTATATTGCGGCCTGAATACTCAGATGCTGCTATATTTGTTTACTCTTTGCCAGAATGAAACACATCTTGAGAATCCTGTGGCTGCCGGTGTGCTGTATCTTCTCAGCGATCCGGCGCCGGGAAGCGTGACGAGAGAGCAAGCGGCTGACATTCCCTTGTATAAAGTAGATGGCTTGGTGCTCAATGATGAAGTGGTTTTACGTGGAATGGATAAGCAGGCAAGCGGTCTATTTGTTCCGGTCAGCTTTTTAAAAAGTGGTGCGCCGAGGACAAGTTCAAAATTGGCGCATTTGGAGAAGATTGGAAATATCCAACGTCATGTGGAACAATTGGTAATAGATATGGCAAAAGAACTTTATGAAGGAGATATTCGTGCGGTTCCTTTGCGGAATGCTACACATTGTCCATGTGATAATTGTGATTATCGTGCCGTTTGTCGCCATGAGGATGGGAAAGACGAAAATTTTGTTCATGCCCCTAAAGGCGTATTCGAGACTTCGGGTGAAAGGAATGAGAACGACTAATGGAAGAGCGAAAGTGGACCAGCGCCCAGCGTCATGCCATTGAAGACCGTGGCGGAACGCTTTTGGTCAGTGCCGCCGCGGGAAGTGGAAAAACCGCAGTACTTGTGGAGCGCGCGGTACAGTTGGTTTGCGATAAAAATCATCCGGTTGCTGCGGATCGTTTGTTGATCGTTACGTTTACCCGGGCGGCTGCCGAAGAATTGCGGGGACGCATTGCAGAACGCCTTGCACAGGAGGCTGCGAAAGATCCTTCCAGTGTTTGGCTTCGTCGTCAAAGATTGCTGTTAGGGCGTGCGGATATCTGTACGATTGATGCTTTCTGTATGCAGCTTTTGAAGAATTATTTTGCATTATTAGACCTTCCGCCGGACTTTGGACTGGCAGATGATGCTACGGCTTATTCTCTTCGTTCAGAAGCCTTGATGCAGACCTTGGAAGAAATGTATTCGGATGCGGATTTCCGTTCTTTGGCAGATTGCTACGGGCGCGCTCGTAGTGACGGAGCCGCCGCCGATGCGGTTTTAGATCTGTATGATTTTTTGCGTACTTTGCCACATCCTCAGCTTGAGTTGGACAAGCTTTGTGCAGACTACGAAGTGGATGTGCCTTTGGGAAAAACCAAATGGGGGGCTTTCCTGCTGCAATGTGCTAGAGCGGGAGCTAAAAATGCTCTGGCGCTTGTTAACTCCGCACAACAGATCGTGAATCA
>NZ_CAUWGY010000030.1:0-29485 GCF_963558415.1 uncultured Ruthenibacterium sp.
GACGATGGCGATGGAAGGAATCAGACGTCGAGCCTGTTCACAAACTGCCGCGTCGCCGGACACAAAACACACGGGCACATTTTCCAAACCTGCCGCGTAGGCACACAAAAGGAACTCGCTGCCAATTAGGCCGTTGATTTCAATGGACTCCGTATGTACACCGGGACACCGATTGGCAAAACCGGTGAAAGCAGCCGCGTCCCAACCGCCTCTTTGAATCCCGCTCATCCGGCCGTACACATCCTGGGCGCAACCACGGTTGAGTTGAGCCTCCGACGGCAAGAGTTGCGGGTCGATGTTGTAGCCCGTACCGCATCCATCCTTGACCAGAATGCGCTCCCCGCCTGCAGCCAGGGCACCGCGGCACACGGCGGCCGCCTCCCGGCTCATCTGCTGACGGCGATATGCCTCATCCGGTCCACCTTGTTCGAAGCTGCTGCAAACAAACAGGTCCATTGTCTCTCCTCCCTTTCGCTCAGCGCGTCACACTGCGTATCCATTGACCGCCCGCCAAACGACGCAGACACAACGCCGCTTTTATTGGCATGTCAAACTTCAGTACAAACAACACAATCACCGCAGGTGCACCCAGCCAGAAAGCTGCCGCGCCCAAAGGCACCATCGCCCAGATGCAGCCAACGTCCACTGCCATGGCAAACCGGGTATCTCCGCCGCCCCGCAAAACGCCGCTGATCAGCGGACAAGTAAACGCCTGGAAGAACATGGCGAAGGCGTACACGCCCATGAGCTTTTGCGCCAGCGCCACCGTGGTAGGCTGTATATCGTATAACGCCAACATAGGAAGGCCGATTGCGAACACCAAAATGGCACACACAACCCCCAACACTGCATAGACCCGGACCAGTCGGGATACGCAGGCCCGTGCATAGGCCCAATCTCCCGCACCAATGATTTTTCCTACCAACACCGCTGACCCGTTGGCAACACCAAAGATAATGCTGGTGACCATCTGATACATAATATAACAGATACTATTGGCTGCCACAACATCGCTGCCCATATGGCCCAGCACCACCGAATGCATGGAGATGGCCAAACTCCACAAAAGTTCGTTCATCATGACCGGCATGCCGTAGCGGAACAAATCCCGTCCCAATCCGCCCGAAGCGAGTGCCACCATTCGAGGACGAAAACGCAGCTTCTTTTCAAAAAACGCCATATATCCCAGCACCAGCAAAAACTCTGCCACGCGGGCCAGGACCGTGCCCACTGCCGCGCCGGCCACGCCCATACGAGGTGCGCCGAATTTGCCAAAGATAAATGCGTAGTTTCCTCCCACATTCACCACAAAGGACACCGCATAAATCACCACCGCGATGTTCACGGTCTCGGTGCTGCGCAGCACCATGAGGAAGGTGGATGTCACGCCATAAAACAAATAGGAAAAACAAACAATGCGCAGATAGTCCACGCCGGCCTGAATCACATCCGGCTCATTTGTGAACACCTGCATGATCTGCCTTGGAAACGCCAGTAAAAATACCATGGTAAACAAACCCGCTGCCGCCGCCAGACGCAGCGCAAGCGCTGTGACGCGGCAAATGGCCCCCACGTCCTGTTTTCCCCAATACTGACTGCACAAAACAATGGCACCACTAGCGATACCGAATACGGCTACCGTATAAATAAAAAACACCTGATTGGCCAAGCTGCTGGCAGAAAGCGCCACTTCGCCCAAACTGCCCAGCATGATGGTATCCATCAGATTGACGCTGAAGGAAATCAAATTCTGCAAAGCCACCGGCAGGGCAATGGCCGCCAGACTTTTGTAGAAAGCTCCTCCCACCGTTTGCGTGTTCAAAACGACACTCCTTTTCCGAAAAGTATAATTTTAAGAATAAAATACAAATTGGAAAAACGTTAAAAAGGCCCGCGCGGTCCGGAAGAACCGGATTGCGCGGGCCTTGAGACCGATCAGATCACTTTGGGAATGGCGATGGCATGGACCGGGCATTCGTTGACGCATTTGCGGCAACCGATGCACTTGTCCACGTCAATGTGGGCCACATTATCCACCACTTTGATGGCCTCCACCGGGCAGGCTTTCTGGCACTTCATACAGCCGATGCAACCAGCGGTGCAAGCCTTGCGGGTCTGCGCGCCGCGGTCATGGTTCGCACAAAGGACCATGGGCTTTTCGCTTTCGGGGCGCACCTCGATGATGTGTTTGGGGCATGCCTCGGCACAGGCGCCGCAGCCAGTGCACTTTTCGGGATTGACCCGAGCCAACCCATTGGAAACAATGATGGCGTCAAACTTGCAGGCCTTCTGGCAATCGCCGTAGCCAAGGCAGCCGAACTCACAGGCAGAGCGGCCTTTGTACAGCGCCGCACAAGCCGCGCAGCTTTCGATTCCCTCATACTGATACTTATCACTGGTGTGCTCGTAGCTGCCCTGGCAGGCCACGATGGCTTTGCGCTTTACTACTTCGCCAGCCTCCACACCCATGACAGCCGCAGCCCCTTGGGCAGATGCCGCGCCGCCGGGAACACACTTGTTCACCGGCGCACCGGCCACAATGGCTTTGGCGTAATCGGCACAACCTGCATAGCCGCAGGCGCCGCAGTTTGCACCGGGCAGGCACTCCAGCACCTTACCCACGCGCTCGTCCTCCTCCACATGGAAAAAGTGGGCGGCCACTACCAGAATGGCAGCGCCGAGAAGGCCGATGACGGTGACGACCACCGCCGCTATTACGATACTCATATGCCTTCTTCCCCCTTTATGCGCCGAAGATGTTTTCGATGATTCCGCCGAAGCCCATGAAGGACAAGCTTACCACACTGGCGCTGACCAGCGTGATGGGCAGACCCTCAAAGCATTTGGGCGGCTTTGCGTCTTCCAAGCGTTTGCGCACACCTGCGAACAAGACCATGGCCAGCATAAAGCCGAAGCCTGCACCCACTGCGCACACAAGGCTCTCGGCAAAGTTGTAGCCTTCGTCGATGACCGAAATGGTCACGCCCAGCACCGCGCAGTTGGTCGTGATCAAAGGCAGATAAACGCCCAGCGCCTTATACAAGGGAGGCATATATTTTTTCATGATGATCTCCACCAACTGGACCAGGACCGCAATCACCAGAATGAACACGATGGTCTGCAAATAAGCAAGGCCCTGCGGTTCCAGAATGTAGGTGTAGATGGGCCAGGTGGCCGCCGTGGCCAGCGCCATAACGAACACTACCGCACAGGACATGCCAAAGGCGGAATCCAGCTTTTTGGAAACACCCAAAAACGGGCAGATGCCCAAGAACTGCACGAGGACGTAGTTATTTACCAGGATCATACTGAAAAAAATCATTGCAAGATTGGCTGCCATTACGCCTCGCCTCCTTTCGCCGCTTCGGGTTTGCCTTCACAGCCGCCTGCACAGGCACCCTTGGCGGGACATCCTTCGCAACCCATCTTACGGGGAATGCGGTTGTTGGTTTTCATTTCGATCCAGATGACCAGCGCCATCAGGCAGCCGAACACGAAGAAACCGCCCGGCGGAGTGATAAATACGGTCATGGGATCGATCGCAGAAGGCACGATCTGCACGCCGAACAGCGTACCTGCGCCCAGTATCTCACGGATGGAACCCATCACCAAAAGGGTGAGCGTAAAGCCCATGCCCATGCCCAAGCCATCCAAAGCCGAATCCACAATGCCGTGCTTGGACGCAAACATCTCGGCACGTCCCAAGATGATGCAGTTCACTACGATCAGAGGCAGAAAAATGCCCAGAGAAGCATCCAGAGAAGGAAGATATGCCTTGACCAACATCTGAAGCACCGTCACGAATGTGGCGATGACCGTGATGTACGCCGGCAGACGAACCTTGTCCGGAATAATTTTACGCAGCGCAGAAATTGCAATGTTTGAGCAAACCAGTACAAACGTAGCAGCCAGGCCCATGCCAAGGCCGTTCACAGCCAAGGTGGTAACCGCCAGCGTCGGACAAGTGCCCAGAACCAAACGCAGAGAGGGGTTCTCCTTCAGGAGGCCATTTGTTACGATTTTCAGCTTTCCGTTCATCGCTTACGCCTCCTTTACCAGTTGAAACGCGTCCACGGCCATTTGAATGGTGTCACGCATCAAATTGCTGGACATCGTCGCTCCTGCAACCCCATCAAACTCAGACGCATCGGTCTTGCCAATGAGTTGGTCTGCCAGGCCCAAACCAGTGAAAGCCTCCCGCACGGGTTCGCCTTCACCCATTCCGTCTGTCCACAGGCCCGTGATGACGCCCTCGTCATCAAAGCCAACTGCCGCATACATGGGTTTGTCGTGGTATCCCACGCCCTCCACATAAATCAAATAACCGTAATTGCTTCCTTTGTACGCTTCGGTCACACCGGGCGCATCCAATTCGATGGCCGTCAGCTCCCCTGCGTCAGGCAGTACCGCGGCACGAATCTCGTCGGCGGTCAGCTCGGTTTTTGACTCGCTGTTGCCGGACAGCACATTGTACGCCTCAATGGCACTGTTGATGCCATTCAAAGCCGCCCGGGAAGAAATCGTAGCGCCAGAGATGGCATCGATGTCTCCAAGCTCCATTTCCTGAGCTTCACGACCGGCAAACTGTCCGCTAAAATCCTCGTTCTTGACCTTCTGGCCAAGGCCCGGGGTTTCGTCGTTGTCCAAGAACTTCACCGCGGTGATGGTTCCCTCGCTGTTGAAGGCCACCATCACAGGCACGTCGCCGCCATAACCTTTGGCTGCGGCGGTGATCACATAGCCTGCGCCGTTGTCGGCCTTATAAGCCTCGGTCACGCCTTCCACCGTGCACTCCACCTGTGTAAAGGTGTCAGCGTCGGGCAAAAGCTCGGTGCGGTTGGCGTTGGCCGTGCGCTCGGTATTTTCCTTAATGATGGGCGCTGTCAAGCCGTTGGTGCCTGCCAGCAGTGCACTGGCCACCAGACAGATCACGCCCAAAACCACAATGGGTTTTACAAAATCGTTCCACACTTTCATTTCGACTTCACACCTCCCAGCGGTTTCTGACGGGTGAGGTCATTGATGTACGGGACCAGCAAGTTCATAATCAGCAATGAGAAGCTGACGCCCTCGGCCATGTTGCCCCAGAACCGAATGGCGCAAGTGATGATGCCCAAGCCAAGGCCGTACACGATCTTGCCCTTCAGGGTGAAGGGGCTGGTCACATAGTCTGTGGCCATGAAGAAGGCGCCCAAAAGCAAACCGCCGCCCAAAAGCTGCAGCAAAACATCCTGGCCAAACACCAAACTCAGCACGGCCACGGTACCCAGATAGCTGACCGGGATGGCCGGAGAAATGGTGCGGGTGGCAATCAGATAGATGCCGCCCAAAAGCAGCATGACCGAGCAGGTCTCGCCCAGCACACCGCCGTGAATGCCCAGCGCCAGATTGAACAGCATATCCATGCTGGAGATGCTCTTTCCCGCTACCAGCGGTGTAGCTGTGGCCAGTGCATCGATATCCGTTTGAGGGAACGCATAAGATGTCATCCGGCCGGCAAAACCTACAAACAGAGCGATACGAGCCACCAACGCGGGGTTCGCAAAGTTGCAGCCGATGCCGCCAAACAACTGCTTGACCACAACAATGGCGATGAACGCGCCCACTACTGCGATCCACAGGGGAATGGTAGCCGGCAGGTTAAACGCCAGGATAATGCCCGTGACCACCGCGGACAAATCGCCCACGGGAATCGGCTTTTTCATCAGGATACAGTACAGCGCCTCAAAGCCTACGCAGGCCGCCACGGTCACGCCTGTGACCAGCAGCGCACGGGCGCCGAAAATAAACACACTGGCTACCAAAGCCGGCAGCAGCGCAACGATCACATGCCCCATCAGTCCGCGGGTGGAAGACTGGTCCACAATATGAGGGGATGCGGTAACAACTAATTTCTTCGGTTCCATTCGTTACTTCTTCCCTCCGTTCTTCTGCATGACCTTGGCAAGACTCATGGTCTGAGCCACCGGCCGCTTTGCCGGGCATACAAAGGTACAACTTCCACAGCCCATGCACAGGTCCACCATCAGCTTGTTCAATCCGTCCACGTCGCCCTTGGTGAACGCACCGGCGATTTCCACGGGAGACAGGCCCAGCGGGCAAGCCGCAATGCACCGGCCGCAGCGAATGCACGGACCGGGTTCGGGCAAATGCGCCTTTTGAGCGGAAAACGCCAGCAGCGCATTGTTTTGTTTGAGAACGGGGAACGAGGGGTCGCACACCGCCGTGCCCATCATGGGACCACCCATGATCAGTTTTTCCATTTGATCGGTTTTCACACCGCAAAATCCCAGCACATCCTGCATGGGCGTGCCAATGATGACCTCTACGTTTTTCGCCGTGGTCACTGCATCGCCGTCCACGGTCAGACGCTTGGTGGTCAGGGGCATGCCTGTGTCCAGGAATTTGCCCAAAGTGGACGCAGTGGTCACGTTCATCACGATCACACCTACATCACTGGGCAGACCGCCCCGGGGTACTTCCCGGCCAGTGGTCTTTTCAATGAGCACTTTCTCAGCGCCCTGGGGATAACGGCTGTCCAAAGGCAGCACTTGATAGCTCGGATCGCCCTTGGTCAGGCTGAACATCAAATCAATGGCAGCGGGCTTGTTGCGCTCGATGCCAAAAATGACCTTTTGAATGCCCAGATGCTCTTTGACCGCAGCTACGCCGCGCAGAACCGTGTCACTGCACTCGAGAAATTCCCGGTTGTCAGCGGTGATGTACGGTTCGCACTCGGCGCCGTTGATGACCAGCGTGTCGATTTCATCCAGATTCTTGGGTGACAACTTTACCGCAGTGGGGAAACCTGCTCCGCCCAGGCCTACCAGGCCGCAGGCACGTGCAGCAGCCACCAGACTGGCCGCATCTGTGACCACCGGCGGCTTGCAGGCCGGGTCCGGGGTCTGGTTTCCGTCGGGCTTGATGACCACCGCAGGCACCACCGCACCGTTGGGCATGTGGACACTGTCCACGGCCTCTACTGTGCCGGAAACACCGGAGTGGATGTCCGCGCTGACAAAGCCGCCCGCCGTGCCCACGACCGTGCCCACATAGACGGTATCTCCTTTTTTCACCGCAGGGGTGCAAGGAGCGCCGATGTGCTGCTGCATGGGCAGTACGATCTTTTCGGGCAGGGGCATCTTCTCAGTCGCCAGGTCTGCCGTCCCTTTGTGGTGCGGCACGCGGGCGCCCTCGGCGCTGCGTTTCAGTTTGGCTAACATCAGTGTGATCCCTCTTCTCTATCCTTACTTGTGGCGGTCTTTCTCTTCAAGACAAAAACCGCAGTCCTTCATTATTTTATTTTAACATTCAGCGGGATACTGTCAACAAAAATTAAATCTTTCACAAACTCGAACGTTGCGTTTCTTAAGAGCATTGTGGTATACTATTTCATATAGCTTTTTTGCAGGAGGGAACGTTTTGCCGTTTCTTGTTACTGACAGCGCCTCGCCCCTTGCGTTCGAGACGCTTCCCGCGTTGAAGGTCACGGAATTTCAGGGCCGACCTGAACGCGGTGAGGTCTATTCGTATCTGCGCTGTTACGTGCGCGAAGGTGCCCTGTATTACAGTGTCACGGTGTTTGACGGAGCACCCCCTGCCACTGCGCGCATCGGTCTTGCCATCACTGCCGACGACACTGCCGAGCGCTACTTGTTTGCGGTGTTGGGAAAAGGACAAAACTGTGAATTGTCGCTTTATAAGGACGACGTTCTGGAAAAAGTGCTGGCTGCGCCTGCTGTCCGGCATTTGGCGGGACAGGACGAACAGGGCGAATATTGGAGCGCAGAAAGCGTTCTGCCGGCTGAGTTGTTCCGCACTTTGTTCGGACGTGTCCCACAGGCGGGGATGCTTTTGCCCGGGAATGTATTTTTGTTCGATCGCAGAGAAACCGCTTTTGGCACGGCTTTCCCCGTTCCTGCCAACGGACCTTTGCCCACGTCCAGAGGATTTGATTCCTTTCTGGTGGTTCCCTATTAAAAAGGAGGCGTATCGAGGATGAAATTTGTTTTGAAAGTGCTTGGATGGTTGGCTCTGGTAGCCGCCGCTGTGTGCGCGCTGGCGTACTGGGACAAAAAGACCACACCGGACTACATTGAAATTTATTCCGACGGTGAGGACGAGGAGGACGCGTTCTAAACCGCCGTGTCATATGCGAAAAAACGGACAGCCTTTTGGCTGTCCGTTTTTTTATACTTTGCACAGAGGCTCATAGTACTTTTCTTTATATTGTGCCAGCATTTCGTTGAAATTGGGCACAAAACCGTCGTGCATATTCCGGCGGAACGCATGCGCATCAAAGGTACCCACGTCCTCTTCGCTGCCCACGATGCGTGCAGCAATGTTGGAACAATGATCGGAAATTCGTTCCAAATTGGTGAGAATTTCCATGTAAATGGTTCCGCTATCGATCTGGCACTCGCCGCCTTTCAGCCGGCGAATATGACGTGTACGCATGAATTCAATCATCAAATCAATGGTTTCCTCAAGCGGTTCTACCTGTTCAGCCACAGCAACGTCGCTCTGTTCAAACGCCCGCAGGGTGATGTCCAAAATTTCTTGCAGCGCCTTGTCCACCAAGGCCAGCTCCGCTTTGGCAGAATCTGTAAAGGAGAGTTCCTTGTCAAACATCTCTCCCGAGCGCTCGCACACGTTGATGGCGTAGTCGCCGATTCGCTCATACTCCACAACAAAATTCAACAACTCACTGACCGCATGGCTCTCGTTTTCACTCAGCTCTTTGTCCGTGATTTTTACAAGATAGTTGCTGATGGCCACCTCCAACTGGTCGATCATATTCTCCCTTTGGTGGATCAGATTTAAAGTTTCCGCGTCGTGACTGTACAGGACCGGAATGG
This sequence comes from uncultured Ruthenibacterium sp., assembly GCF_963558415.1. Lineage (NCBI taxonomy): Bacteria > Bacillati > Bacillota > Clostridia > Eubacteriales > Oscillospiraceae > Ruthenibacterium > uncultured Ruthenibacterium sp. The sequence continues at coordinate 8,859 of NZ_CAUWGY010000030.1, forward strand.
ACGCCGCATAGTTCATCTGCGCATTACGCGCCATGGTCTCGACAGCGCTTTTGGCCTGCTGAATGGCCACTGCCGGAGAGGTGAGCAAACGTTCATCCAGCACCGGCATTTCTATTTCGGTGCGCTCGTCTTCCGTATCGGGGATGGTCATCTCTGCCAGCTTTGCCAAAAGACGGACAAACGGAATAAACATCACAGTGACCACTACGTTGAACAATGTATGGAAGTTGGCAATGTCGCCCATGCCGATGGGCTTGTCCCACCAGTCAAAATGCAGCAGCGCTTTCAGGCCGTAGATGACGACCATGAACACCAGCGAGCCGATGACGTTGAAATACAAATGAACCACAGCACTGCGTTTGGCAGCCTTGGACGCGCCCACAGACGCGATCAAAGGCGTGGAGCAAGTGCCGATGTTCTGGCCCAGAATGATGGGAATCGCACTGCCCCAGGTGACCACACCCGTGCTGGAAAGCGCCTGCAGAATGCCCACCGACGCCGACGAAGACTGAATGGCAACCGTGACCAACATGCCCGCCAAAACGCCCAAAAGCGGATTTTGCAGCGAGGTGAACAACTGCACGAACAAAGGAGAATCGCGCAAAGGTTCCACGGAACTGGTCATAATGCCCATGCCGGTAAACAAAAGGCCAAAACCCATCATGATCTGGCCGATGTTGCGCTTTTTGGGCGCCTTGATAAACACAAACAGAATGGCTCCTGCAAAGGCCACCAGCGGGGCAAAGGTATCGGGCTTGCAGAATTCCATCCATGTACTGGTGCCGGACATCTCTGACAGGCGGATCAACTGACCTGTGACTGTGGTTCCAATGTTGGCACCCATGATGATGCCGATGCCCTGGCTGAGCTGCATGATTCCGGAGTTGACAAGGCCGATCACAATGACCGTAGTGCCCGCCGAAGACTGGATGATGCCTGTTATGATAGCGCCCAGCAATACGGCCCGGAGCGTGGATGCCGTCAGTTTTTGCAAAATGCTTTCCATTTTGCCACCGGCGATCTTTTCCAAGCCCGAACCCATGATACTCATGCCGTACAAGAACAGCGCGATGCCTCCCGCAAGATTGATCACGTCGAATATTGTCATAAACTCCTCCGGCTGACGGCGTCTTTTCCGAAAAGAAAGCGGCGCGTTTTTGCTGCGGCCGCTTTTACAGAAATTTGACGATTCTTTTTCAAAAACCTTACATATTACATTTATGATACCATTCAACCGGCTTCCACGCAAGGGTCCCTGTCAATTTTTGGAGAAATTCGCGTTTAACCCTCCTCGATGCTGACCACCACGCCCGCCGGGGCACAAATGGCCTGGTCGTACTCTTTGCTCAGCCAGCCAAAGTTTTCGCAGATGTGATCGGGGCACTGGCTGTCCACAAACCGGATGGCGCCCTCCTTCACTTCCAGCGTCACGGGAAAAGGCGCACCCTCAATGGAATAGAGCCCGTCCTGCGAAAGCGGAATGCGCTGGGTCTGCCCATCCGCCACGCTGACCACCGCCTGGGCGCCTGCGCCCCGCTGCGCGCCCCACAGCGCCAACACACCGGCCACCACCAGCACCGCCACAGCAAACAATATATTTTTCTTCATCCGTGCCTCCCGGGTTCTCTTGCGTATTTTCTTTATTATACTATAATAGGGATTAGAAACTCAAACAGCAGGGAGAGTCGAAAAAATGAACGATACACAACGCATTCAAAAGATTGACGCATTCATTGAAGAAAACAAAGAGTCGATGCTGCGCGACTTGAAGACCCTGGTGGGCATTCCCAGTGTGCAGGGCCCGGCCGAGCCCGGCGCTCCTTTCGGTGCAAATGTGCGCAAAGCACTGGACACCGCTTTGGACATGGCGAGTTCTTTCGGTCTGAACGTGCACGACTGCGAGGGCTACATGGGATACGCAGAGATTCCGGGTGAAAGCGAAAAACAGATTGCCACCATTGCCCATCTGGACGTAGTGCCCGCCGGCAACGGATGGGATTCGGACCCCTTTGAACTGGTGGAAAAAGAGGGCTATGTGATCGGACGGGGAACCTCGGACGACAAAGGCCCCGCGGTTCTGACGCTTTACGCAGCCAAATTCTTTAAAGAACAGGGACAGCCTTTGCCCTACACTTTGCGCATTTTGCTGGGCTGCGCCGAGGAGACCGCTATGGCGGATGTGGACTACTATTTGTCCCATTATCCGGAACCTGCCTTCTGCTTTACACCGGACGCCGAGTTCCCCGTTGGATACGGCGAAAAAGGATTGTTCAACGGCACATTCACCGGCGTGCTGGGACAGGGCAATCTGGTCCGGTTTGAGGGCGGTGTAGCTGCCAACGTAGTGCCCGACCGGGCTTTTGCGGTTGTCAAAGCCGATGCGGCCGGACTTGCCGACACCGACCGGGTGAAAGTGACGTGCGAGGGCGAAGGCCTTGTGCGCATCTCCGGATACGACAAGGGCGGCCATGCCTCCACGCCCGAAGGAACCATCAACGCCATCGGATTGGTTGTGGAATACCTGCTGGACCACGGTCTGTGCACCCCACAAGAAAACCAGTTCTTGCAGATGGAAAAGGAACTTTTAAATTCTACCGACGGCGCCTTTGCGGACATTGCCTGTCAGGATCATGTATTTACTCCGCTGACCTGCATTGGCGGAACTGTGATGCTGCAGGACGGTCAAATCCGTCAGACCATCGACATCCGCTATCCCACTTGCATTGATGCGGACACGTTGCAGGAAAAACTGAGTGCCTTTGCCGCTCGTTTTGGTGCTCGTTTTGCTGCCGAGAAACCCTCGGTGCCCTTCTACATCGAGCCCGATTCCCCTGCGATCCGCACTCTGATTGACGCTTACAACCAAGTGACGGGGCAAAACAAAAAGCCCTTCACCATGGGCGGCGGCACCTATGCCCGCCACTTTAAAAATGCGGTCAGCTTCGGAATGGAAGAGGCTGACGAAACATTCCCTGCCTTTGTAGGTCCCATCCACGGCGCCAACGAAGGCGTTTCCGTGGCCCGGCTGACCCAGAGCTTGAAGATTTACATTCTGGCGATTGCCCGGCTGATGGAGCTGGAATTCTAAAAAGCATGAAAAAAGGCCCTGTTCCCATAGGAACAGGGCCTTTTTTGATTGTTTTTTATCGGTTGAACCGCATTTTCAGCGCAGTGGCGAAGCGTTGACCCGGATTGAGCTGAGCCGCGGCGGGCTTTTCGCTCCACTGGCCGGAGGCATTCCTCGTATCGGGCAGCGAATGCCAGGGTTCAATGCACACAAAATGCAATGGACCAGGCGCGCTCCAAATCAGCACATAGGGGAATCCGGCAATCTCCACATCCACGCTGCGGCCGGTCGCCTTTTCCACCACGGACAAAGTCTTTGCAGTCAGCTTTGTCATGCAGATGCTGTCATGCGCAAACAACGTATCGGTCAAAGGAATATCGGTTTCATTTTGAAACAGCGGTCGGCGCTCGCCGGTCACAAGGCCGTCTTGTTCTCCGGTCTCCACCACCACGGGAGACTGAGGTGCGTCAAACCGCAGCACATAGTCCTGCGTTGCCTTGCCCTCTTCAAAGGGACAGTTAAATCCCGGATGAAAGCCAAATCCAAAGGGCATGACTTCATCGCTGTCGTTGATGATCTCCACCCGATGGGACACTGCGTTCCCTTCCAAGGTATAGGTGGTGATGAGCTGGAAGGCGAAGGGAAATTTTTTCATGGTCAGCGCATTGGCCTCAAGACACAGCGTAACGCTGTCGGCGGTCCTTTCGCGCAGCGTATGCTCCATATCGCGGGCAAAGCCGTGCTGTCCACCCTCATAGCGAACCCCTTTGTGTGTGAAACAACCATCCTTCAGACGGCCGCAATAGGGGAACAAAATAGGGGCATGACGAGCCCACACCGCGGGGTCTGCCTGCCACAACATCTCCTGGCCGGTCTGCTTGTTGACCACGCTGACAAGCTCCGCTCCGTAGCTTTGCACCGTTACGTGCAAAATTTCATTTTCCAAAATAAATTCCATAAAAGCCTCCTGCATGCGAGCTTTTTTGCCTTTGTTTCAGTATAACGCAAAATCGGTCAAAAAGGAAGAGGCGGGCGCAGTGTCACCGGTGCAAAACTTCGAATAATTTGGAGTACGGGGCCGCTTTGGCTCCCGACCGATGGCGGCGTTCAACCAGTTTCCCTGCTGCAATGTGCCGCCTGATTTCAGAAAGGAGTATTTTTATGGAGCAAGCCGCAGTTCAAAACACCGGCACCGGGATGCTCCAGTTTCGAAGCTACACCGCTTCCGAGGCGTATCCTGTTCCGGATGTTCAGGTGACCGTCCAACGTTCCGACGGCACCACCATCCAACTGTCCACCGGCAGCACCGCGTTGAGCGAGGCCATTTCCATTCCCTGTCCTCCCCGCTCGCTTTCGCTTTCGCCGGACAATACCATTCTTCCCTACGCCACCTGCAACATTCACGCAGAAAAAGAGGGATATCTGCCCGTGGATGTAAAAGGTGTACAAATCTTTGACACCATCACCAGCGTTCAGCCGCTGGATATGATTCCCGCAGTGGACCAGAACGGCGCCCGGCTGGTCAGCGAACCCGCCGAGGACACAAACATTCCCGTACACAAACTGTTCGCGGGCGGTCGCTCTTCGGGTCAAAGTCCCATCGAGGCATGCCGTGCACGCATTTTGTCCACACCGGTGATTCCCAACAAAATCACCGTCCATTTGGGCCGACCGGCCGCCAGCGCCCAAAACGTAACGGTTTCCTTCCGGGATTACATCAAAAACGTGGCCTCCAGCGAAGTGTATCCCACTTGGCCGGAACAGGCGCTGCGTGCCAACATTCACGCTCAGATCAGTCTTGCACTGAACCGGGTGTTCACCGAGTGGTACAAAAGCAAAGGATACAATTTCCAAATCACCAACTCCACCAGCTATGACCAGTACTACGTACATGGCCGGGACATTTTTGAACCCATGGACCGAATCACCGACGACATATTCAATACCTATGTGCGCCGTCCCGGCACGATCGACCCCTATTACACCGAGTACTGCGACGGAAAATCCGTCACCTGCAACGGCATGAAGCAATGGGGCACGGTCACCCTGGCCGAGAGTGGCAAAACGGCCTTGGAAATTTTGAAATACTACTACGGCAACAACCTGGAGATCGTACGCACAAATAACATCGCCGACATTCCCGAAAGTTATCCCGGCACGCCCTTGCGCATCGGCTCCACGGGCGAAGCTGTGCGCACTATTCAACGCCAGCTCAACCGCATTGCCAAAGACTATCCTTCATTCGGCACGCTGGAAGTAGACGGTGTATATGGGCAGAGCACCGCGGACGTTGTGAAAAAATTCCAAAAACAATTCGGTCTGACCCAGGACGGTGTGGTCGGCCGCAGCACCTGGTACCAAATCAGTTACGTTGATTGCAACAACTGCAAGAAACATCGTTCTGCTTGCGATTGCGCAGAATCTGAAAGGCCTGAGTAACTGCGATGACTTTCAGGGTGATTTCCAGATTGATTGCCTTTTTGGTGCTGTCGCCCCGGACAACGATTTTATCAATCAGGCTGTCGATAGTCTCTTTGCTGGGAGTGCCTTCCTCGGCCATGCGTTTGACGCTCTGTTTCAGCCCGTCCAGCTGGACAAGCATCTGCCGGGACTTTTCAGACGATGCTTTCAGCATTTCCCTCTCAGATTGAATGGCATTCAGCCGGGACTTGTGCTCCGTGCTGCGTGTCATATACTCGTCCTTGGTGATAGCATCATCCTCGTACAAGTCCAGCAGCTTGCGGCGCTTTTTCTCGATGGTCTCCTGTTCCTTCTTCAAGGTTTCCATGCGTTTTTCAATCTGCTGCCCGGTTGTGGCCGACTGATAGCGGCGCATCAGGTCAGCAATCATGGTATCATAACCACCCAGCAGGTCGTGCAGCATTCCCTGCACAATCGTGTCCAGCTCATCGCTGTACAGCGTTGGACCGATATTGCCGGGATGGGCTGCGTCCTTATAGTTGCGGCACTGCCAGCCCTCCCGGTTAATGCCTTTATAGCGATACAGACACCGAGTAAAAGAAACACCGGGCGCAGCGTCAAAGCCGCTGACGATTTTGCCGCTGTAGCGGTAAATGCCCTGATTACAGGGTGCGGTAACTTCTTCCCGGTATTTTCCCTGCCGTTCCTTGCGAATCTGTGCAGCTTCATCCCACAATGCTTCGCTGACAATGGCGGGGATAGCGGGGTCTTTATACATGACCCACTCGTTTTCAGGCAACTCCCGGCGGACATACCGCTCGCCCATATCCAGCTTTTCGGTCTTGCCGCCGCAGTAAAAGCCTTTATACTTAGGATTTTCCAGCACGGTTTTAAGGGTGCGGGTCGGGATTTGAGTGCCGTCCTTGCGGGTAATGCCACGCTCAGCCAATTCTTTGGCGATGCGCCGAAGCCCCATACGCTGATGTACATACAGGTCAAAAATCAACCGCACAGTTTCCGCTTCTTCCTCATCGACCACCAGCTTGCAGTGGTCTTTGGTATAGCCCAAAATTTTAGAATTTCCGTACACTTTGCCCCTTTGAATGCCCTGTTCAAAAACGATTTTGGTGCGGGAGCGGGCATTTTCGGCCTCCATTTCCGCCCCCATTGCCATCCACTGAAGCAACATTTCATCTTTAGAGCGGAAAGAATTGATGCCTTCTTTCACGAACCAAATCATGACGCCACAGCTTTTCAGCTTGTCTTTATACACAAGACACTCTTTGATATTCCGGGCGAAGCGTGCTACATCTTTGACGATAATCAGGTCAAAAAGCCCTGCTTGTGCGTCTGCAATCATCTGTTGAAAACCGCCGCGCATATACACTTTTGTGCCGGTCACAGCCTCGTCCGAATAGGTACCGGAATACGTCCAGTTGGGGTTATCCTCAATCATTTGGCGGTAGGTATCCAGCTGATTTTCAAAACTTTTTCTCTGTTCACGGCTGGCAGTGGATACGCGGACATAGTCTACCACCCGCAAATTCATATCCTGTATATTTGCACCGTTGTTTACCGCCCTCAGTAAATCATAGTTCATGTCCCAATCCTTTCCAGCTTGGAAGCGGCATCAAGGCTCAGTTTGGCCGCTTCATACATCTCTTTCGTAATTGTACCTTGCAGATACAACTGTTCGTTAATCTGGCGCTCCATCGCCAGAGCGATTTTTTCGCGCAATACGCAGTGGATGCTGTCTGACTGAGACATATCTCTCACCTCAGTACAGCGTATGGTCGATTCTTGTCCATTGTTCCGACCAATATGGTTATCCGTCATAGGGTGTCAGTCCTTATCATAGATAATGGCTGACGACCACATCACAGCGGCTGTGCCCCAGATTATGGGACACGGCCATCAATACTCCTTTGTCATAGCTGCGGCCTTTACGGTCTGCCCGGCAATGATACAGCCGCCCGGAGGCTGCTCCCCGTGCCTCATAATATCGGTACAGGTCTTGCGCATACTGTGCGCGAAGATAATGAAGCGGCATATCCTTGGGCAGAGCTGAACAGCTAAACAAACGATGTTTACCGCCGGTTGCGGCAGCCTTGGGATTCCGGGCATAAGTTGAAAAGATTTTGCGTACAGCGGTTTCATATTGTGGAAGGACAATCGCATTCCTCTCCTTGCCGCCTTTTTCCCTCAGGTGCACATATAAATGTCCATCCCGAGCAATCAAATCTTCTACTGTCAATCCCAGAATCCCGCCACGACGTGCCCCGCAGGCGCGGGCAATCGTGCGCACAGCTTCTTGCTCGGGTGTGTTATGCCGGGTGTCCGCCGCGCTGATTTGCCGCCCGCGCTTGATGTCGGAACGGTGACGGGCGGGCAGATGCTCAACGGTGAACAATGACGCATAATCGGCATCATAGACCGAGCACAGCGCATAGACCCGCGTGCGTATCGTCCATGCGGAAAGTCCCCGCGCCTGCATCTCAGCGTAATAAGCCGGAAGATACGGGCGGCACTCGTTCAGTCGCTTACATCCGTATCGGTCAGCAATCCAGCGCAGGGCCGTCAAGGCTTGCTTAACATAGGTGGCGTACGATGATGTGGCGTACAGCCCCGTGATTTGGGTGTAATGCGATTGCGTCCGCTGTGCCTCGGCGCGGGCCGCCTGCTTGGCGGCGTGCTTGCTTTGGCCGCGCCTGTCACACTTAGCCAGAGCGGCTTTGACATCATGGGTCAAACGCTTAGTCACATTTTTGGACAACATCCTATACACCTCTTTGTCATGGGGCAAGGCAACCACCATCTTGGCCGTTTAACCCACGGCACGGGCCTTTTCGGGTTAAGAGCAAGCCGGACGATAACGCTCAATCCGGGAGCGTGCCCGCGCATATCGGGCGGTATACTGTACCGTGGCCTTATCACGGTACGCATACATTTATCAACTGATTATTGCGCAGACATTGCAGCGCTTTGATATTCCTGTTACATTCACCCGTTGCGAAACGGTCGCTCCTATGCGTGAGCGCAAGAATGTAACAACATGGCCTGCTATGATCCTCGCTCTGCGAGGATCATAGCAGGCTGTAAAACTCCTAAATACGATTTACCAGCAAGTCATACTGTAACGGCGTAGGCGGAATATAGCCCGGCCGTGTTGCCGCTGCTGCCAACCGCCTTACGGTTTCAAGCACATCGCTGCACGACAGGCGCACAACCACATCACATTTCAGGGCTTCCATCCGTCGCCGTATATCCAGTACTAACCGTCCCATACCTGTAGGCGGCTGTGTATGTCCTGTTAGCAGTGCTGCCAGACTACAGTTGTCCGTATAGACAGTTGCCTGTGTTACTGCACGCAAATACTCCAGTGCCATCACAGCGGCGCAAATACTGTCTAACTCCGTATGGATGGCGCTGCATTGTTTTACACCTGTGCTTAGTAGCGTTCCATTCTGTGCATCCGTTATTAGATATACACACACAGCACGCTCATCGGCGGCGATTGCAGCTCCTGCAAATACATCAACCTTCATAAGTCACATCAACCTCTTTGCTGCCTCGATATTGCTTTTTGTTTTTTGACTTTTCCGCGTTTGTCAACTCCGCATCGTGCACGAGCTGGATGATTTTGACCATCTCTTTCACATCGGCAACAGTTAGCGTGATTTGCTCGATATGTCTGTACTGCTCGATGCTACAGATATGTCCTTGGTCATCTCGACTGCATAATGTGCAGATTATCGTTATCTGTACATTCTCGTCATCCAGCACCGTAACCGACAGTGCACGGGCGTAACCCTTGTTGTCATCACGATAGCCAATTTCTGCGCATGTTTCCGGCGGAATGATATCCACCGCCTCTGCGATGACAGTACCCGCAGGAACGCTGTAATCCAGCGTACTTATACGGCTGATTTTGACCTTACACTGTAACTTCTTAATTTGCTCCTCTTCTTTGCGCTGCAGGCGTATTGCAACCGCCCCATAACGCAGGCCTGTGGGTAATACCGAAATGGTGGTATTGCCTCGCTGGCACACATACAAAGGCTTGTTTGATTTTATCCGATTTCTCGATTTTTCCATTTTGACATCTCCTTTAATAAAATTGCATAAAAAATAGGCGGTAGCTATTAGCTACCGCCTAAAGTACCCGATGGGTGTTGCCGCAATTTGGCGCACCTATAGTGGGTCATTTTCGTTACTCCCAAATGCCTGCCGTGCTACACACTTGTTGGCAGGCTTGTCAGATATACCTCTCGGGTACACCTATATTGTATCATCACCTGATAGATAGGTCATTGATGATTCCTGCAATTTTATTTTTCGTCTTCGGGTTCCACCTGCCTAAATTCCTCAGTTGCGAAAAAATCATACAAAGATATCTCCAATCCGTCGCATAATAATTTAAGAGTAATAACGCCCGGATTCCTACTGTTCCCATAAATGATGTTTTTTAAGGTCGTTGGCGGGATGCCCGCTTTACGAGCTAAAGCATGTAGATTGTAACCTTTTTCAGCACACAGCTGCTGTATTCGTATTGCAACTGCCTTTTGTGTATCCATATTCTCACGCCCATATATAGTCTTTTCTGTAGTCTATAAGATGGTCGGATTCAAGTTGGACTTTATATGGACTTTTGAATAAAGCTGTTGTATAATACAAGCAAAGCAAATGTTAACAGGAGGATTTCAAGTGAAACTCAAGAAGATTGTTTCTGTGGTAGTTGCCGTTTGCATGGCTGCGGCACTGACCGCGTGCGGAAGCGTCAATATCGAAAAGATTGGCCTTCCCGAAAAGATGGATATGGTCGCGGGCGAGACCGTGAAGCTGGATGTGACTTTTGAGGCCGGCGAAGCCAAAGAGGAAGATGTTCAGAAGGCTACTGAGGGCCTGGAGCTCACATGGGTATCCAGCGACGAAAAGGTGGCCACGGTTGACGCTGAAGGCAATGTGACTGCGGTTGAGGCTGGCGAAGCGGATGTTACTCTGACCGCCAAATCCGAGAAGACTGAGCTGAGCGCTACCTGCCACATCACCGTTACTGCTCCGGAAGAGGAAATCGAGCCGACCAAGGTTGCAATGGACTCCGATGGTATGGACGCTCTTCAGGCGATGAAGGATTCCGGCGTTGTCGTTCCTGAGAATGTTGACCCCGAGACCCTGACCTGGGCATCCAGCGATGAGGCTGTCGCTACGGTTGATGAGAATGGCCACATCACTCCGGTTGGCACTGGCGAGTGTGTAATCACTGTAACTGGCGCTTTCCTGGCTGACGACACGGCCGCTGCATCCAACATGAGCTACAAGGGCACTGCAAATATTGTGTTCCTGAGCGCTACCCCCAAGAATGAAGTTGTTACTACTCAGGAAACTGAGGGTAATATGTGGTCCGCTGAGCTGCGTATCGTAGTTTGCGAGACACTGGACGAAGATGGCCAGGAGGTTGATAAGACCGAGGATGCTGATAAGGCAGACGAGGCTGACAAGACCAGCGACAAGAATGGCGATAAGACGTCCAATACTAAGCCCTCGGGCAACAACGGCTCCACTTCCACTGGAAATGGTTCCGTAAGCGGTGGTAACAATAACACTGGCAACACCGGTAATACCGGTAACAACGACAATACCCAGACCCCTGCACCTCCTGCACAGGAAGGCGGCGGCATTGGCCAGGGCAATGTAACTATCCCTGGCGGTGGCACCACTGATGGTAATGGTGGCGACGCTGAGTATGGTGGACGCCCCACCACACCTGATACCCCTGCCGAAAATCCCGTGTCTACGCCCCCTGTTGAAACTCCTCAGACCCCTGCACCTCCTGCACAGGAAGGCGGCGGCATTGGCCAGGGCAATGTAACTATCCCTGGCGGTGGCACCACTGATGGTAATGGTGGCGACGCTGAGTATGGTGGACGCCCTGTAGTTTAAGTCAATACACAACTTTAAAACCCGTCTCTTCGGAGACGGGTTTTCTTTTTTGGGATTTGGGATTTGGGATTTGGGGGATTTGGGGACGGATACAAAATAGTTTGGGGACAGATGTGGAAGGAACTGCCCGGTGATCCGCCGGGCAGTTCCTTGTTACAGAAAAGATAATGCTGAGCGAGAAACATAGTGTATCAACCTGCCGCCATCGCGCAGGGATTCGCCGGACGATGCGCGGATGGTGGCATATTCATCGCTACTAATTACACCACTGAAAACGCGCTCGGGACGCGCGAGGCCATGGCTGCTTATTATCCGTCTCTGCCCTTTCGGCAACGGAGCGCAAGAATCTAAATACATTGTCTTGGTCAGATATTTTGCAAGAGCATCATAATCTGCTTTTGTGTCGCCCACTCTCTCTACAAGGCAATATCCGTACCGCGCAAATACGGGGGTTGAAAAACAGTCGATGCCAACGGCCATCCGGCGATAGATGATTGCAGGCAATCCCTTATCCGATGAACTGTAAGGCTGCAACATGTCAGAGGGAATAGCTGTCAACATGATATGACCATGCCAGCGTCCGGGATTCATTTCATCTTCATCAGATAACTCCGGTACGATGATATAGCCGACAGGCCCGCCATAATGACGCTTGATAGTGCGCAGCCCGTTTTTACAGATTTGCACCACATCATCTCTTGTGGGAGAACTTCCATTTTCATTGTTTTTTATAGTAACGGTCAGAAAAAAGCGAAAATAATTGCAGTGCAAGATGTCCGCCACCGTACGCCTCGACCGTGACAGGGATGTGCGCTTGTTCTCTTTTTCACGTTCATTGAGGTTATCAGGTAACGCGGCGATATAATTGTGTGATGACCGCGCGATAATTTTGACGATATCCGGCCCACAGCGATATGCCTGTATAGTATGGCTCATATTTTGTATGGCTCTCCTTTTTTCGTCATGGCACCGACAATCTCCAATAATAGGCTGATGTCAAAAAGTGTCACGGAATATCCAGTCCCATACCCGCCGGTCAAGGCGGGCAGAGACGCAAAGTGTTATTTGCCGACAAACGGCGAAATAAAGACGGAATACACATCCCCCGGCAGAATGCTAAAGTAGTCCATCAGCGTTTGGATTACCCAAAGCGGCCATTGCGTTGTGCCGTTCATGTACCTTGACAGCGTAGCCGGGTCAATGTGCAGTACGTCCAGCGCAACCTGTTCCTGTGTCAGGCCGTGGCCTGTATACTTGCCGCGCAGATAGGATTTTGCATCACGAATCGTCAAAGTTCTCCCCCCTTTGGTTCTTTGTGGGGATAGCGTACAATGACTTTCGGATTTTTTCCATGAAAAATAACAGGTTACCCCGTACTATAACTTCGTTATAGTACGGAATAACCCGTTATCCTTACTGCCTGTCTGACAGAGCGCGGTACAGGGTCGCCACCGAGATGCCACATAGATTGGCCGTTTCCCGCGCGGTATAGGCTTTTGTCTGATACAGCTTTATCGCCTTTTCAACGACCCGCTGGTCGGTCTTGGGCCGTCCGCCTTTACGTCCTCTGGCCCGCGCCGCTTTCAACCCTTCCTCGGTACGCTGGACAATCAAATCCCGCTCAAACTGGCTGATAGCCGATAAGACTGTGACCAACAGCTTGCCGGTCGGTGTAGCTGTGTCTATGGATTCTTTCAAGCTGATAAGCTGCACCCCTTTTTTATCAAACTCATCCAATAAATTAAGCAGGTCGCGCGTACTGCGGCCAAGTCGGGAAAGGCTCTCCACCACTACACTGTCACCCTCACGCATCCGCAAACGCACCTTATCAAGTTCCGGGCGGTTGGCTTTGGTGCCGGTCATCTTCTCTGTGTAGAGTTCGTCCACTCCATACTCGTGCAGCGCGTCGATTTGGCGTTCCAAATTCTGATTTTCAGTGGACACCCGTGCATATCCGATTTTCATTGCGTAACTCCTTTCTCTTTATGGGGGCTTTTTGATAGTTTGATTTTGAGAGCAGTTTTGAGATTGTTTTCCTTCTGTAAATGGGTATTCGCCAGAAGAGTTTTGCCGTTATCAAAAACAATCGTTTTTGATAGTCTGACGGCAAATGAAAAAGCGTCGGAAATTCCCGGCGCTTTTTCGTTTACAGTTAGATGTTGAGATACACGCTTACTGTGTATTCCCGGTTGCAGAGCGGGTTGCCAGCCATACGGCCCAACCCACCATTGAAATGGTATCTTGTATTTTGTGCAATTAACGTACATTTATGTGGCGGTGAAAAAACTGGCTCAACTGACCAGCGAAGGCGAACAGCCCACCGGCGGACTTGTCAGCGGCACGTTCCCCGGCACACTTCGTTTGGGCAGCACCGGCGACGCGGTGGAGCAGGTTCAATTCTGGCTGAACACCGTTGCCGACTACGTCTCCAGCATTCCCAAGGTCAATGTGGACGGCATCTTCGGCTCTGCCACACAAGCGGCGGTGCGCGCTTTCCAAACCCACTACTCTCTGACCGTAGACGGCATTGTGGGCCGCGTCACCTGGGATACCCTGTACAACGAGTATCAATCCATTCAGCAGGACATCGCCCCTCCGGGCGTGACCCAGCCCGGACAGTATCCCGGCACTCCGCTGCGTGTGGGGTCCAGAGGAAACGAAGTAAAACAGATGCAGTTCTATCTGCGCATCATTGCACGCTCCAACCGCAACATCCCGTCTATCAACGCGGACGGCATCTTTGGTTCTGCCACCGAGGCAGCGGTGCGCGCCTTCCAGAACGGCTATGGCCTCAATGTGGATGGCGTAGTAGGGCCTTTGACCTGGAATAAAATTTACGAAGTATACACGGACCTGATCAACGGTCTGCTCACTTCGGATCAGAGGCCGGGCGTATATCCGGGCACTCCCCTGCGTCTGGGCTCCTCGGGCCGGGCAGTCAAAGAAATACAGTATTATTTGTACCTGCTCAGCGCTTACTTCCCGGAAATTCCCGTCATTGCCTACGACGGCATTTTTGGCTCTGCTACGGAAAAAGCCGTGCGCGCCTATCAACAGCTTTTTGGCCTTACTGTGGACGGCATCGTTGGCCGCGCTACCTGGGACAGCATTTATCAGCGGTTCACCACTTTGCGCAATGTGGACGGTCCCATGCTCAACCTGCGCGTATTGGCTTATCCCGGTTACGATTTGGAAGAGGGCTCGCAGGGTGAAATCGTCAAATTCGTCCAGTTTATGCTGGCATACATCGGCGTGTTCTACGACCCCATTCTGCCCATTGATGCACTGACCGGCGTGTATGGCCCTGAGACCGCCGCCGCGGTGCGCAGCTTCCAGCAGGAATTCAGCCTTCCCCAAACCGGTGTGATGGATGAAACCACGTGGAATACCATGGTCATCATTTATCTGAGTCTGGCCGCAGACCCCACCGGTGTAGACCGGCCTGTGGGCGAATATCCGGGCTATGTGCTGGCCTTCGGCAGCGCAGGGTCCGCTGTGCTGGAACTGCAGCAATTCATGAACGAAATTGCATCCCGGTTCTGCGCCGGCTGGTTTGTGCCTGAAAACGGCATTGTGGATGAAACCACCTACAACGCCATCAAGGAATTCCAAGAGGGCTTCGGCCTGCCGGTCACGGGTCTTGTGGACCGCCTGACCTGGGATACCATTTACGACTACTATTTGATGGAGGAATGAATCATGGCAAAAATATTTGTGTACGATTCCTATAACAACAAATTTCTGATTTACAACCTGGGAGAAAACGACCCCATGCCCTATGCCTATGGCAACACCATGCGTGTGCGGGAATTTCGTGGCTCGTCCAACAGCACCGTGCTGTGGACTACCACCGCCGCTATGGAAGCCTGGAATCTGACCCGCCGCAGCTATGGCAAAGGCATTTACATCGGCTATGCTTTCAAACGCATCTGGGAAGGCGGTCACGGCACCGCCAGCCAGCACTATGCCGGTGTCAGCTTTGACGTGGGGCAGAACGTCTCCAGTTCCGAGCGCCAGAAAATTTACAACACGGCCGTGGCTACCAGGGCCTGGGGCTACGTGGAACCCCTGAGCATGACCCCGCGCTGGGTCCACTTTGACCGCCGTTACGGCACCCCCGCCTGCTCGGGAACCACGGCAGGGTATCCCACAGTGCGCCGGGGCAGCCGGAACACCTACGTACTGATTTTACAGGACGGACTGAATGCGCTTGGATATTCCACCCGCACACTGGACGGCATCTTCGGTGCCAACACCGAAAATGCGCTCAGGTCCTTCCAGCGCGCCGTGGGGCTGAGTGTCGATGGCATCTGTGGCTGTCAATCCTGGAAAAAACTGACCGCTGCGGTGGTAGGCATCGGCCGTACTCAAACCGTAATCGACTGATCCTCTCACGCAAGGCCACGCAAAACGTGCGATAAAACAGCGCTCCCCCGGTGCAGTTTGCACCGGGGGAGTTTCTTATTTTATAATACAGCGCTTGCTGCACAGCGAGCTCATTCGTCCTGACCCGCCACAAGGTCCTCGTAATAACTGTACCAGATGCCGTCTTCATCCATGGCAAGCACCAAATTGCCGCTTTCATAATCCGACAGCCAGGCCGTCAAAAGCATCTTGCCGCGGCCATCATCGTCCAGATACTCTCGGGACGCCTCATAGAAAACCTCGCATTGATCCTCGGCTTCCTGCCAGCGAGCCAAAGCCTCCTCATCGCCTGCCGCCGCTTGTTCCGCCAGCAGTTCCAAATCCTCAAGGTACAAGGAACCATTCATCGTGTCGTCCTCTTCCACGTAGAAAAAGAGCGCATCCCAGCTTCGATCCGCCGCCCAGTCCTCCATTGCGATTTCCAGGTCCGTGTAAGTCGAATCGTATACATACGAGTCCGCCGGCACCTCTTCGGGCTGCGGCGCCATCGATGATTCTTCGAACAACGCAGAAAGCAAACTGAGCAACATAATCGTCACGGAAATGCCCACGACCCAAAGCATCGCCCGCCGGGTTTTGCGACCGGCTTCCTGCCGGCGCTCCAGCGCCGCCAAAGACACCTTTCCTCTTCGGTTCGCAGCACGCATAGGCGCGTTTTGCTGCAAACGCACAGGTGTCTTCTGCACCGGGCGCTCAGGCACCTTTTGCGCCGAGAAGGATGACTCACCGGAAAACAGACGCGACTCCAGGTTCTTGCCTACGCGCATGCCGCAATGCGGGCAGCGTTCCCCGGAAAAATTTTCACAGCAGACCGGACATTTCACATCGATCACCTCACGCCATTTTTTAAATTCAGTGTAGCATGCGACTGTAAAAAAAGCAATTTCTTCCACAAAAAAAGCCCTGTCCGAAGACAGGGCATGACCATCTATTTTCCCTTTTAAAACGATCACCGGGGATTGACAATGTTGCGCCAATCGAGATCTCCGCGCTCCAAGCCGTGAATCAGCACTTCCGCCGTGGCAATGTTGGTGGCCATGGGGATGTTATGCACGTCGCACAGGCGCAGCAAGTTCATCTCGTTGGGCTCGTGGGATTTTGCGGTGATGGGGTCCCGGAAAAACAAAAGCAAATCGATCTCATTGCAGGCAATGCGCGCCGCGATTTGCTGGTCGCCTCCGTGAGTGCCCGACAAACACCGCTGAATGGGCAGACCGGTGGCCTCGCTGACCAACTTTCCCGTGGTCCCCGTAGCCGTCAAATTGTGCTGAGCCAGCACCGGGCAATACGCAATACAGAACTGAACCATCAGTTCTTTTTTCGCATCATGTGCGATCAGTGCAATGTTCATGTGGATCAATCCCCTCTAATATATAAATGGAAAATGTCAGCGTACGATCAGCGGCACCGAATCGCCGCAAAGACGTGCTGCAATAGCAGAAAATACTTGATAAGCTGTACTTTTTTTGGGAAGTGCGGTTCCCATGGCACCGGCGGTACGGACCTCGGTGCTCTCAGGCACCACGCCGATGAGCTGAGCGCCTACGGTGTCGATGCACTCGTCCAGATCCCGGATGCCGCAACCAGTCAGCCGGGGCGGGACCCGGTTGATAATCAGCCGAATGTTCTCAAGGCTCTTGGCTGCTAGCGCATCGCACACAATGTGGCCGTCCCGCATGGCAACCGGGTCCGGCGTGATGACAAGCAGCACGCTATCCGCCACAGCACAGGCGGCCTCAAAGGGAGCGCCCATACCTGCGGCGGTATCCAACACAATGTCATCAAAAACGGGCTTTGCCCGCTCTACAAACACCCGCAGGGCCGCTTCGCGCACGCGGCCGCCCGAGTAAGGTGCCGAAATTACATACAAATCCGGATACAGCGGGCTCTCCACAATGGCCTTGCCCGCGGCACACCGTCCGGAAAAAACGTCTTCCACATCGTAGACCGTCTTGCCGTACACGTCGGCAATATAATCCACGCTGCGCAGGCCCGAGTCCAGTTCCACCAGCAACACCCGCCGACCACGGCCGGCCAATCTGCCCGCGGTGAGCACCGCTACGGTGCTCTTTCCGGTACCGCCCTTACCGGACGCCACCATGATGACTCTTGCCCCCATGTCTTCCCCTCCACGACAGGACGTGACAGTACCTCCTATCATGCCTACTTTAACAGCATATCACAAAAAAGAGAACTGCACAACACTTTTTTTCAGCACTTCATACAAAATCATACAAATTTAGCATTCTTCCCCAAAGCCCAAGGTCTGCCAGCACTTCATCTGACGCAGCACCCAGTGCACTTGGGATACCGGAAGGCCCACCACATTGAAATAGCACCCCCGAATGCCGCGCACAAATTTCGCTGCGCCGCCCTGGATGCCATAGGCCCCCGCTTTGTCGTAGGGCTCCTCGCTGGCAAGATACTTTTCCAGCTCCTGCGGTTCCAAAGGCCAGAACTCCACCTCGGTGGTGGTACAGAACAACTGCTCTTCGCCGGGCGCCAGAATGCACACGCCCGTGTGGACCTTGTGCGTACGGCCGCTGAGCGAAAGCAGCATGCGGCGGGCATCGTGCTTATCCCGGGGCTTACCCAGCACCTGGCCGTCCACATCCACCACGGTGTCACAGCCCACCACCACATCTTCCGGGCGCAGCGATGCCACTGCCGCGCATTTTGCCCGGGCCAGCACCTGCGCCAAGGCAGCCGGGTCCGGCGCGGTCAGAGCGCTCTCATCCACCTGGCTGACACAAACTTCGTACGCCGGCACCGCCAGCGCCATCAACTCCCGGCGCCGGGGCGATGCAGAGGCAAGAATCAATTTCATGACTTGGCCTCCTCAGCGCAAATTGGTCTTGTTATACAGAAAAATAGCCGCTGCAATGGTAAAAATCTGAGCCACGCCGATGCCCATGGAGAACCCGAAGGACAGCTTGATGACCGATAAATCCAACACAAACGGTGCATCGGCATTGAAGCCAATGGACTGGTAATAGGACAGCCAACTCAAAAACGATACGTTTTTACACACCGCTGCCAACATGGCTCCCAGCACAATGCCCGCCAGAATGTAAAACCACAGCAAAAGCGTACGTTTCAGTTTCATATTTTATCTCCTTTTACTGCTTGCCCGTGGAGCCGAAGCCGCCTTCGCCCCGCTGGGTCTCGCCCAATTGCTCCACTTCCAACATCTGAGGAATCAACACAGGCATCACGGCCAGTTGCGCAATGCGCTCTCCGTTTTGCACGGTATAAGGCTGGTCGGACAAATTGACCAGTCCCACGCTGATCTCGCCCCGGTAGTCGGAATCGATGACGCCCACGCCGTTGGACAAAGCCAGACCCTGGCGCACCGCAAGACCGCTGCGTGCAAACACCAGTGCCACGGTCTCGGGGCCGGGCAGCTCAATGGCAATGCCCGTGGGAATCACGGCACGGCCCATAGGCTCCAGCCGAACGCCCTCGTCACCGCACACGGCGCGCAGATCCACCGCGGCGCTGCCGGGAGTGGCACGGCCGGGCAAAACAGCGCCTGGACGCACTTTTTTTAACTTCAAAACCATCGGTTGTCTCTCCTTTTCCTCATTGGGTGCCCTTGAAGTACAGCCCTCGGGTGAAGGCTCCGTCCAAGGGACGGTGGGCGCAGAACAGCTCCAGCACCTGCTGCACCCGGTCCGCGCTCTCCAGCGTAAAATACAAAAGTTCCCATTCCACGGGCAGGGCGCCGGGCTTGTCTCCCATATAAATGGGCACCGGATTGTACACCGTGCGCGCACCCGCAGGCCCGGTGCAGCGCACCGGGAAATGCACTCCCTTGCGGTCCACCAGTTCGCCCCGCCGCTCACAGCCGGCACAACCGTGCACATTGTGCAGCGGACACGCCCGGGTGAGCATCAGCGGCATGTGGCCGTAGGCAATGGCCAGCCGGGGCAACTTTCCACCGGCCCGGGCCAAATCTTCGCATGTCAGCTCCGGGCTCAATGTCAGCGCCCGGGCACCCAATTCCTCGTAGCCGTCCGCCGAAAGGCAATTGGTCACGTTCAGTCCAAAACCGCCTACCACGGGCAGGCCCTGCGCCAAGGGGAAATGGGCAATGTTCTGTGCCACATAGCCTGCAAATCCCTGCTGTGCGCTGGCCTGAATCTCCTGGCGGGCCTGCTCTTCTGCCGAGCCGAACAGGACCCGGGGAATCTCCAGCCATGTCTTGGGCCGCAAAGCCTCGGGCACCTGTTCCCACTGGTTCAAAGGCACCGAGAGCCCGGCCACCTGCTCGGGCAGCGTCTGTGGAATCTGGTTCACGTGCTCAAACCGCAGCGCCAGCCCTTTCCACTGGCCCGGACGGGCCGGTTCCACCTGCACGTGCACATCGGTGCAAGCCATGGGACAAGGCGTCTCCCGCAATGCCAAAAGCTGAGCCAGCGCGTCCCGCCGCAGTCCGTTCACCTCACCTGCTGGCACAAAAGCGTCGGCGTTTTCCAGTTCTATTTTCGCCGCATAAAACGGCGTGCCGCCGGTTTTTTCCAGCGCCCGGCGATAGGCCTCTGCCGGGTCTTTTTGGGCCGGGACCGGCGGTGTGACGCCTTTTTTCTCTACAACATGACCGTCCTCATCCCGGGCGGTTAGCCGGGCTGCGTCCGGTTCCAGACGCAGCTCAAGTTCCACGGGCACCGCCGGTCGCTCTCTGCGGAACAATTCCCGCAGCCGGGGAATGGCCTGCCGGGCCGCCGCCGCGTCCTCGGCGGTGCGCACCCCAAACATCTTGCCGTCCCGGCGT
>NZ_CAUWGY010000031.1:0-29378 GCF_963558415.1 uncultured Ruthenibacterium sp.
GCGCGATCGTGTTACTGCAAGTCGTATGGGCTATCATGCTATTGAGTTGCTGAATAAAGGCATCTTTAACCGTGTGGTTGCCACTCGCGCAGAATCGATTGTCGATTATGACATCTCTGTCGCGTTGTCGATGTATAAAACAATCGATACCACTTTGCTGGATATTTCTCAAGCGATTTCTATTTAATTTTGACTTTTTCAAAAGCCCCGTTGAAAAACGGGGCTTTTTCTATGCACTTTTTAGATGATGCCGGAATATACTGTTACGGAATTCGCAGGGAAGGGGGATTCTCTGTGCGCAGATATAAATACCGGCGTAAATTTGAACTAAAACTGAGTGGATGGGTCAAAGTTCTTTTATTTCTTGGAATACTATTTTTAATTTTAATTGAAATTGATATGCAACTTCGCCCGGTCATTACGACGATGGCAGAATATCAATGTCGTGTTGTTTCGATTTTGGCTATGAATGAAGCGGTAATGGATGAGCTGGAACAGGAACCTAATATTGGCGCAGAATTGGTACATGTTGACACACGTGAAGATGGTTCTGTTGTTTCTGTGGAAATTGACTCGGTTGAGATGAACCGATTGCAAGCGCGTTTAACAGACGCAGTTACCAATCGTCTTTTAGGAATTCAGCAACAGGATATTGGTATTCCTCTGGGAACGTTGACAGGTTGGCAATTACTTGCTGGACGTGGCCCAAAAATTCATTTGCAAATTTTGCCCACATCTTTTGTGGAAAGTGATATTGTAGATTCTTTGGAAACAGCAGGAATAAATCAGACGCAACATCGAATTTTCATTGATTTTAAAGTTGAAATGAGTGCAATTATGCCTGGATACTCTACAAGTGTAGTTGTAGAAAATCAGGTGTGTGTGGCGCAAACATTAATTGTGGGGGAAGTTCCTCAATTCTATGCTGGTAATTAAATTTTTAGTGCTTTTAAAGAGCTTTGTGGTATACTAAAATACAGGACGATAAAACGGGGTGAAGCAATTGAGCGATCTAACAATCCGTGAGGAATATGAAGCGTTAAAAAAGCAAATTGAGCATCATAGCCATTTGTACTATGATTTGGATGCTCCAGAACTGGATGATTATGAATTTGATCTTTTGACACAGAAATTGAAAAAGATAGAAAAAGATCATCCGGAATTTGTAACGACAGATTCTTATACACAGCATGTCGGTGGAAGTGTTTCTTCAAAATTCGAAAAAGTCACGCATACCGTGAAAATGGAAAGTCTACAAGATGTTTTTTCGTTGGAAGAAGTAAAAGAGTTTGATCGACGTATTCGAGATGCGGGAATCAATCCGCAATATGTTGTTGAGGCTAAAATTGATGGCTTGTCTATCAGTTTGGAATACAATGAAGGCAAATTTGTGCGTGGCTCTACACGTGGCGATGGTTTGGTGGGTGAAGACGTAACAGAAAACTTAGCAACCATCAAAGACATTCCTAAATATTTGGAAAACCCGCCAGCATTTTTAGAAGTGCGCGGAGAAGTTTATATGCCCAAGGATGCTTTTTTAAGACTTGTGGAAGAGCAGGAGCTCAATGATAAAAAACCTTTTAAAAATCCTCGAAATGCAGCGGCGGGATCATTGAGGCAGAAAGACAGTCAAATTACGGCTAAGCGTGGTTTGTCTTTGTTTATTTTTAATTTACAGCAAATCCAAGGAATGGAGTTGCATTCTCACAAAGAGAGCTTGGAGTATTTGGCTAATCTTGGATTTCCTGTCTCTCCTCGTCGTTCCCTTTTTAACTCCATTGATCAGGTTCTTGAAGAAATTCAAAAAATCGGTGAACTTCGTGGAACGCTTCCCTATGATATCGATGGTGCCGTAGTCAAAGTGGATTCCTTTTCTCAGCGGGCAGCACTGGGAAGCACCGCAAAATATCCTCGATGGGCAATTGCATTCAAGTATCCACCAGAGGAAAAAGAAACAGTTTTAAGAGAAATTGAGGTTTCTGTAGGTAGAACCGGTGTGTTGACTCCAACTGCTGTGTTCGATCCGATTCTTTTGGCGGGAACAACTGTTTCAAGAGCAATTCTTCATAATGAAGCATTTATTCGTGAGATGGATATCCGCTTGGGTGATACGATTCGTGTTCGAAAAGCGGGAGATATTATTCCAGAAGTTGTAACAGTGGTTGCCCGTGGTTCTGAAACCGCGCCATTTGAGATGCCTAATTTCTGCCCCTCTTGCGGCGAACCGGTAGCACATATGCAGGGAGAGGCTGCACTTCGCTGTACAAATCCAGAATGTCCCGCACAGGCCTTACGTAATCTTATCCATTTTGCAAGTCGTACAGCGATGGATATTGATGGCCTTGGAACAGCAGTTGCAACACAGCTTATAGAAAAAGGATATGTGCATAATGCGGCCGACTTATATGATTTGACGCTGGAACAATTATTGACTCTTGATAAATTTAAAGAAAAATCGGCTTCAAATCTGCTTAGTGCAATCGAAACATCCAAACAGAATAATCTAGACCGGCTTTTGTTTGCTCTTGGAATTCGAAATATCGGAAGTAAGGCTGCACTCTTGCTTGCAGAAACTTTCGGATCTATGCAGGCGCTTCAACACGCTTGTGCGGAACAAATGGATGCGATTGACGGCTTTGGCGGTGTGATGACAGAGAGCGTATTGGATTTCTTTGAAAAAGAAGGTACATCTGATTTAATCCGTAGACTCGTTGAGGCAGGAGTAAATATGACGTACCATGGAGAAGAAAAAACGGAACGCCTAAAAGGAATGACCTTTGTGGTGACGGGTACGCTTCCCAGTTTATCCCGAACTCAGGCAGAAAATTTGATTACGAAAAATGGGGGAAAAGCGGCCTCTTCTGTCTCTAAGAAAACAAGTTATGTTGTGGCGGGAGAAGCGGCTGGTTCAAAATTAACGAAAGCACAGGCATTGGGCATAACAATTTTAACAGAAGCAGATTTGCTTTCGATGGTGGAATAATTTTTATAATATATAAAAAGGCAGAAGAGTTTCATTGACTCTTCTGCCTTTTTTGTTCTAATGCCTGTCCTTCTTTCATATATTAAACCAAGAAAAAGGATGGTGGAAAAATGGATGCGTATTATGACGCCATTCGTTGGCTGCCCAAATCAATGGAAGTCTTGCTGCAAAAACTGCCAGAGTCTGAAGCGTCACAGGTAACCGAAATTCGCTTACGTTCTGAACGAGCTCTGTGTGTATGTAATGGAGTCAAAGAATTTTATTTTTGCTCGGATGGGAGAACGGTAACAAAACCGGACCAGGCTTTTCAAGTCACTCATCAGGCTATTTCTACCTGCTTTTTAGCTCTTTGTCGCTATTCTATACATAGCCATGCACGTTCGCTTGAAAACGGTTATCTTACACTTCCCGGAGGACATCGAGCAGGAATTTGTGGAAGTGCTTTTTATATGGACGACGGAAAATTTTCGGTTCAGAACATTACCAGTATTAATTTGCGCATAGCACGTACCAATCTTATTGTTTCCAATAATTTACTGCAAAGCTGTCTATGCAATACCAAAAATGGATTGATTTTTGCCGGTGAACCGGGAAGTGGCAAAACTACACTGCTACGCACCGCAATACAAATGCTTTCGGATGCAGGTGCTCAAGTCTCCGTCGTAGATGAAAGGGGAGAATTACTTCCGGTGGGAAGTCAAGGATTTGGAAGTCCACCGCCTTTTCGATGCGATGTGCTGTCTGGGTATCCCAAACATATTGGAATGCAGCACGCTTTGCGTGGTCTGGCACCCGATTATATTGTTTGTGATGAGGTGGGCGCTTTGGAAGACGTCGCGGCCATTGAACAGGCCGCTAACGCAGGCGTAAAACTGGTGGTTTCCATTCACGCGAGAAATTTGTCCGGTCTTGAACGGCGTCCTCAATATAAGGCGCTGCTTCGTACAGGCGCCTTTGATCAATTAATATTTTTGGATGGCCGCCAACGGCCCGGGCAAATTCGGGAGGTTTGCAATGTTTCAAATGAGTTTTAAATTGATGGGGGCATTTTTTATTTTTATTTCATGCGGCATTGCAGGATGGAGAAAAGGAGAACAATTAGCACGTCGGGTCCGCGTGCTAGAGGATATGATCGTTGTTTTAAATCATTTGCGAGATTCTTTACGATATGAGATTGGGTCAACTTACGAACTGCTTCAAAAAACCTCTAATAATATTCTGCTAAGAGAACTGAAGCTTCCCTTTGACAATCTTACAGATGATCCATCAATGGATGTACAGTTAAATAATATTCTGGAGGAATTACGCCAAAGGTATCATGAGATCGTTTATCAACATGAATTTCAATATTTTGAAAGCGGAATTTCAGGCCTGTTGCGTCTTCCGGCCGGGCAAGAAGAAAAGCTACTTGAATATTCTGCCGCACAGCTTTCTTTGCTTGTAATGAATGCGCGTAAGGAATGTGAACAGCAAAAAAAGCTTTACCGTGCAATAGGGCTTTCCTTTGGTGGAATGGCCGCGCTTTTGTTGTTATGAAATTCATTTTGTAAAAGGGGACAGGAATGTGAATATTGATTTTGTCTTCAAAATAGCCGCAATTGGAATTATCGTGGCTGTATTGAATCAATTGTTGATTCGTTCCGGAAGAGAAGAACAAGCTATGATGACAACCTTGGCCGGTTTGATCGTGGTATTGATGATGATCATTGAGCAAATCAGTACACTTTTCGAAACGATCAAAAACCTATTTTCATTATGATGACAGATATTTTAAAAATTTTGATATTTGCCTTGTTGGCGATGGTGGTCCTTAGTGTTTTAAAACAATATGGACAGGGATATGCACTTCTTTTTGCATTGGCGGCTAGTGCATTGTTGCTTGTTTGGGCTCTTGAACTTTTTTCTCCTGTTATGGAATGGGTTTTAGGGTTGACACGCATGTCGGATTTTGAAAATTTGTCTTGTGTTTTAAAGGCGGCGGCAATTATGATCCTGATGCAAAATGTTAAGGATCTGTGCAACGATGCTGGGCAACAGGCCTTAGCAGGGCAAGTTGAACTGGCAGGAAAAACGGCTATTCTTATTGCCGCATTGCCTCTTTTGCAGACCTTTACAAAAACACTTCAGGAGCTTTTGCAATGAAAAAAGGATGTTTAATCTTGCTGTTTTCTCTACTATTTTCTTCGGTGGCCTTTGCGGATCAGAATGATCTTGATATGGTTTCCTTCGAAGTGCCTCAGAGCTGGCAGCAAATGATTGAAGAGGCCCCCATCTCCGCGCAGGAATTTCAAAATATGTCTTTATCAGAGATAATAAAATTTTTTCAAGACCAGATAAAGGACACCGTCAAGGCGCCACTTCGTCTTGCAGGAAAGCTTATGGCGGTTCTAATTCTTTCAGGAATTTTAAAAAGCCTTTGTAGTGAAAAAACACTTTCATCTTTGGGCACAAGTTTTGATATGATCGTTGCAATTACGGTGTTTTTGGTGTGTAGTCCGCTGCTTATTCAACTGATGCAACAATTAAAATCAAATTTGGATGATTGTCAAACCTATCTCGCAATTTTTATCCCTGTATTCACCACTGCCATGGTAAGCTGCGGCCAAGCAGGAACTGCAGCTATCTACGGCGGGTTATTCCTGGGATTAGCCAATTTGCTCGCTGCTATTTTGTGTAACATCGGTATACCACTTCTTCAAGTGTTGCTTGTCTTAAGTGCATCTGGAATCGTTAAAACTCCTGTTGACTTTTTTGCGCTTACAAAAGGTCTTTCCAAATGGTGCCGTTGGTTGCTTACTCTCTGTGCAACAATTTTTGGCACTCTATTAACCCTTCAAAGCGTTTTTGCGCAGAGTGCGGATTCTCTTGCGTTAAAAACCGGAAAATTTCTTCTCAGCAGTAGCATACCCGTTGTGGGGAAAGCTGTTTCAGATGCTATGGGAAGCGTTCTCGCAGGCGTCAAGTTATTAAAAGGATCTCTTGGATTTGCAGCAGTGCTCATTATCGCTCTTATGTTTTTGCCTTTGATTTTCCAATGTGTTTTTTGCCAAATCATTTTTGGAGTTGGTGACATCGTCTCGGGAGCCACTGGCAATGATTCATGCGCAAAACTCTTCCGGAGTCTATCAGATTGTGTGAATTTACATCTGGCAATGGTAATTTTCTTTTCTTTCATTGTAGTGTCCACGACTGTTTTAATGATTCTTTTAGGGAGCGGAGGCGCATAAAATGGATCAGATGCGTCAATGGGTTATGACGTTATCACTTGCTTGCATCACGACTGGAATTTTGCAGCAATTTGTCGGAGCAAAAAAACAGGTTTCCTGCATAAAGCTTGTGTTTGCGTTATATATTTTAGTAACCGCACTCTCTCCCATTTCAGGTTTTTCTCAGTTCATTGAAACTGCACAAATTCCAAGCCTTAATATGGAAGAAAATTCTTTTGATACTCAACAGGAAATTTTGAACATTACGCAGCAAACTTTGGAAACTGAGATTGAACAAGAATTGTATTCAAATGGAATTCAGGCAAGAGCAACTGTTATACTGTCTGCTAACAAGCAGGATGTTACAATCGAAAAAGTAGAAATTTATACCTCTGCGAATGAGAGCGAGGTCCGCTCCTGCCTTTTGACATACTTCGAAACTGAGGTTGAAGTGGATGTCTATTCCACATGAAAGGATTTTGAGAGCAATGGATATTTTTAAAGACGTTTTTTCGAAATTTCAAAATAAAAAAAACTGGTTGTTCATTATCGGAATTATTGGGATCCTCTTAATTGGTTTTTCGGAGTTTTTGACTGAAAAGACATCAAATTCTTCTGAGATATCAAGCACCAAGGAAACCGATTCAGAAAGTATTTACCAAAAGGAAATGGAACAACGTCTTACCGAAATTATCTGCCAAGTGGAAGGGGCTGGAGAGGTGAGTGTAATGCTTACACTAGAAAGTGGTCCCGAAACGGTATATGCTCAAAATGAACAAAACCAGACACAAACCCAGCAAAACGAAGACGGTACCGTCCAAAAGCAAAGTTCTTATCAAAATGAGCATATTCTTTTTGACAGTGGAGACGGAAAACAGGCATTGGTGGAAGAACAACTTACGCCCGAAATCAGAGGCGTAGCCATTGTTTGTTCAGGTGGAGACGATATCGAAGTGATTGAGCGCATTACCGAACTGGTGAAAGTCGTTCTCGATTTGCCCAGCAACCGGATCTGCGTTACAAAAAAGATATAGACGGAGGATGGCATATGAAAAGCGCAAAAAGCAAACGGCAATTGACTCTTCTCACTTTGGTAGTGGCTCTGGGCGTAGCAGTATATCTAAACTGGGAATATGCAAAAGGAGATACTCCTCAGATTCTGGAAGAAACTGCTGCAGTCAGCGCACAGGTTCAGACCGACGCAGAGCAAGATGAAACCACACAGCCGGTTCTTGAAGCCTTGCCCGACAAAAATTATGGTGAAGCACAGCTTGTTAGTGCGGATGAAGAAAGCAATGACAAATATTTTGAACAGGCTCGATTGACCAGAACCAAAACACGCGATGAGGCGCTGGATACTCTTCAAAAAAGTTTAAAGGATTCCAGTTTGAGCGAAGAAGAAAAACAGAATTTGACCACAACACTTTCTTCAACACTTGAGAGCATTACTATTGAAAGTGATATTGAGAATATGGTGAAAGCCAAAGGATTTGCAGACTGTGTTGCGTTTATAGAAGGAGATAAGATCAACCTCGCGGTGAAAACCGGTGCAGAAGGGCTCGATAAAACAGAGGTTGCACAATTGCGAGACATTATTTTGAGTAAAATGGAAACCGAGGCCAAAAATATAAGTATTGTAGAAGTAAAATAGGTTGTTAAATATTAGAAGAAATGCTATAATGTTCTAAAAGTACCGTGGTATTTAACCGCGTTTGCCAGAAGGCAGGAGGCTTAATAGAATGGATGTTACCAATTCTGGTGCCATGAAAGGCAGTTTACAGATCTCAACAGATGTTATTTCGAAAATTGCAAAACTGGCCACTTTAGAAGTAGAAGGCGTAGACAATGTTTCTGGTGGCGTTTTATCAGGTACAGGTTTTGCTTTTGTTCGAAAAATGCCTATTCAAAAACCAATTGTTGTTGAGTTGACCGACGATGTAGCGGAGATTACTGTAAACGTTATTGTAAAGTATGGCTGCAGAATTCCGCAACTTTCTGAAAAAGTCCAGGAAAATGTAAAAAATGCTGTGCAGAATATGACTTGCATCACCGTTTCAAAAGTCAATGTAATTGTAACGGGAGTTGTGCAAGAAGCGACTGCACATGTTGAGGAAGAGGAGTAAATCTGACAAAGCCCTCCCGCCACTGCAGGAGGGCTTGTTTGTGTGAGGGACGTTATGAAAAGAAGAACCGCTCGTGAAAATGCTTTTATTGCTGCATTTGAATCCACATTTCACGCATGTGAGCTGGAAGAGATTGTCCGTTATTCGCGTGATTGTGGAGAGTATGCTGTGGATGAATTTGGAGAGGCATTGCTTGCTAATTATATAGCACATTTGCCTGAAATTGACGATATGATTCGTTCCAAATTGAAAGATTGGACGTTGGAGCGACTTCCACGTGTTAACTGCACCATTTTACGTCTTGCTGTCGCTGAGATGTGTTTTGGCGGACAAGACGATATGGATAGCATTGTAATCAATGAAGCAGTAGAACTTTCTAAAAAATATGCTGCCGGTGATGAAGATTATCAATTCATTAACGGCGTGCTCGGAGCCATTTCGCGCGAGAAGGCTGCTTTGGCAGAAGGTTATTAAAGCGATGTTTATTTTAGGAATTGATACCAGCAATTATGCAACCTCTTTGGCTGTTTATGATACGGATGCCAAAGAGGTTGTTTGTGATAAAAAAGAGTTTTTACCCGTAAAACCTGGGGCTCTGGGACTGCGTCAAAGTGATGCTGTATTCCATCATACAGCGGCATTTCCGAAAATGCTAAGTGAATTAAATGCCTCTGTGCCTTTAACGCAAATTGGCGCTGTAGGCGTATCCTGTAAGCCGCGTCCGGTGGATGGGTCTTATATGCCATGTTTTCTTGTGGGTCAAACCAATGCACAAAGCATTTGTTTGTGTAAAGGAATTCCGTTGATTGAGACAACGCATCAGCAAGGCCATGTCGCTGCTGCTCTGCTTGCATGCAAAAATCCTGCTCTTTTTGAACAACAAGCACTTGTATTCCATATTTCTGGTGGGACAACAGAGTTATTATTGTGTCATGGATATCATATATTGAAGAAAATTGGTGGAACAACCGATTTATATGCTGGACAAGCTGTGGATCGGATTGGTGTAAAAATTGGCTTTCCATTTCCAGCAGGGCCATTTGTTTCCCAAAAAGCAGAAGAATGCCAGGAGCTTATAAAGCCAAAGGTCAGTGTACGAGGAACCCAGTGCAGCCTTTCCGGGCTCGAAAATCAATGTTCTCGGCTTTTGGAACAGGGGTTTTCGCCTGCTTACGCTGCTAAATACTGCCTTCTGGCTGTTGCGCATACCGTGATTAAAATGATCGAGTCTGCACGAAAAAATTATCCAGGACTTCCGGTTGTTTGCGCTGGGGGCGTTATGAGTAGTACCATTATTCGAAGAGAAGTCGAGTCCACTGTAGATGATGTCTATTTTGTACCGGGTAAGTTTTCCAGTGACAATGCAATTGGTGTGGCGCTTATAGCCGGTCTTGAGGTGAATCAATGGCAAACATTATAACCGTTAGTGCATTGAATCGTTATGTAAAGACTCTTTTGGAGCGCGATTGCGTATTAACGGATATTGCGCTTCGGGGCGAAATTTCTAACTTTACCAATCATTTTAAGACGGGACATTTTTATTTTTCTTTACGGGATGAACAATGTTCTGTTAAGGCCGTTATGTTCCGCAGCTATGCTCAACAGCTCTCGTTTATTCCAGAAAATGGGATGCGTGTAATTATTCGCGGAAGAATTTCGTTGTTTGAACGTGATGGGACTTTTCAGGTCTATGTGGAAGATTTATTTCCAGATGGCATCGGGGCGATGCAACTTGCCTTTGATCAATTAAAACGGCGATTGGAAGAGGAAGGGCTTTTTGATTTGCAACATAAGAAAGCTCTACCTGTTATGCCGCAATGTATCGGGCTGGTTACCTCTAAAACGGGTGCTGCGATTCAGGATATTCTAAATGTCACTCGCCGTAGATATCCGATGGCGCATTTTCTCCTGGCTCCGGTTTCTGTTCAAGGAAACGATGCAGCTACGGAAATTGCATCTGCAATTCATCAATTGGATACAAGCGGCCAAGTAGATGTAATTATTGTCGCACGCGGTGGTGGTTCGAAAGAGGACTTGTGGGTGTTCAACGATGAGAGAATCGCGCGTGCGGCTTATGCATGTAAAACGCCTGTGGTTTCAGCGATTGGTCATGAAATTGATTTTTGCATTTTGGATTTTGTGTCCGACGTGCGAGCTCCTACGCCAAGTGCGGCGGCTGAATTAGTAATGCCTGATGTGCGAGCTGAATGGATACGTTTATACAAAATATACACAAATATTTGTAAAGAAATACAACAAAAGGTACGTTTGTGTTATAATAGGCTCAACGAACAAACGCGGGCGTCAGAACTCAACAATGTAAAAACATTTCCAATTCGAGAAAGAAAGGCACTTTTGCAGAAATGTGATTTACTGCAAAAGCAGATGACTTTTCTCCAAACCCATCGAACACAAAAATTGGCACATTATGCAGATTTATGTCATTCGTTGAATCCATATGAAGTTTTGGCCAGGGGATATGCCGTGGTTGAAAAGAACGACGAGATCATAAAAGAAGCCAATCAGTTAGCAACGGGAGATCGGGTGCAACTTCGTTTTCAAAACGGTTTTGTCAAATGCAAAGTTGAACAAGTTTTTTCCAAAGAGGAACAATATGAAAAAAGAAATGACATTTGAAACTGCGAGCGCGGAACTAGACGAAATTTTACAGGAATTGTCTCAGGAAACTACTACGCTTCAACGCAGTTTGGAATTATATTCTAAGGCTGCGGAGTTAGTAGCGTTTTGCAGTCAAACACTTGAAAATGCGCAATTAAAAATTGACGAGATTTCGGAAAAGCTGCAAGTGGTCGTTCCGCCACAGGAATGAGAGGTCCCGCTTATGGAATATGAACAGCAATACCAGTTTTATTTGAACCAAATTGAAACAAGG
This sequence comes from uncultured Ruthenibacterium sp., assembly GCF_963558415.1. Taxonomy (NCBI): domain Bacteria; kingdom Bacillati; phylum Bacillota; class Clostridia; order Eubacteriales; family Oscillospiraceae; genus Ruthenibacterium; species uncultured Ruthenibacterium sp. The sequence continues at coordinate 11,206 of NZ_CAUWGY010000031.1, forward strand.
CTGCATGAGATTGAAAGAGATGTATGGAATCCTGAATCTCAAATTTCGAAAGCTGCCTTTTATAGCCTTCTCGGCGGCGGAAAGAGAATTCGTTCCATTCTCTGTATGGCTGTTTGTGATATGTTAGGCGGGCCGCTCAAACTGGCATGTGAATACGCCTCGGCACTCGAAATGGTCCATTGTTATTCTCTCATACACGATGACCTTCCTTGTATGGATAACGACGACTTCCGACGCGGAAAGCCATCTTGTCATAAGGCATTTGGAGAAGCCCAAGCGCTTTTAGCGGGTGATGCTCTTTTAACGGGGGCATTCGAAATTTTGGCCTGTGCACCTTGCGCTCATGCACAACAAAATGTTGAAGCTGTTAAAATTCTTAGTCGAGCAGCAGGATGCTGTGGCATGATTTGGGGACAAGAGTTGGATTTGCGCTTTGAGAAAGAAGCCGCCACGGAACAGCAATTACAGACAATTCATGAAAACAAAACAGGTAAGCTAATAGATGCTTCTGCTCAACTTGGTGCAGTTGCTGCCTGCGCAGATTCTTCTTCAATTGCTGTCATTTCTGATTATGCGTTTTCGATTGGTCTTGTTTTTCAAATTGTAGATGACATACTTGACGTAACAGCAACATCGGAGGTTTTAGGAAAACCGGCTGGCAGTGACCAGGAAAACGGGAAAACAACCTTTGTGACTCTTTATGGGATACCTCGTTCATTGGAAATGGCAAAAGAGATCACGGAAAAGGCTTGTAGCGATATTCGAAAAAAGTTTGGAGAGAAAGCGGTTTTTTTAGAAAAATTAGCATATTCGCTATTACAACGCAACAAATAAACAGGAGCGTGGACGATGCAGATTCTTCAAAAATTGTTTTTCGGGAATTATATTTTGTCAGTTGCATTGATTTCTTGGCTGGCGGCACAGGTCAGCAAGACGGCTATCAATTTTTTCCTCAGTGGAAAATTTGATGCGGAACGTCTTTGGGGAGCGGGCGGAATGCCCAGTGCTCACTCTGCACTTGTTTGTTCGCTTTTTATGGCAACCGCAAAACTGGAAGGGCTTAATTCTCCTTTTTTTGCCTTTGCCTTTATTTTGGCTGCTATTGTTATGTATGATGCAATGGGTGTTCGTCATGAAACCGGCGAGCAAGCTAAAGTGTTGAACCGAATGATGCAAGGATGGCTGGATGACAACATCGAAAATATTCTTCCGCAAAACGGAAAAATGCTAAAAGAAAAAGTCGGACATACTCCGTTTGAGGTATTGTCTGGCGCGCTTTTGGGTATTTTAATTGCAGTACTAATTCCTGTCCCTTGAAAAATTTCACAGCGAGGTGAGAAAGACGGGTTACTTAGAACAGATTAGTAGTCCTGCCGATGTAAAAAGGCTCACTCAGGAACAGCTTAAGATTTTGTGTAAAGAAATCCGCTCTTTTTTAATTGAAAATGTTTCCAAAACTGGTGGACACCTTTCATCAAATTTGGGTACTGTGGAATTGACCGTAGCACTCCACAAGGTATTTACCACACCCCAGGATAAAATTGTTTGGGATGTTGGACATCAATGTTATACCCATAAAATCTTGACTGGACGTCGAGCGGAATTTATCCATCTTCGCCAGCAAAATGGTTTGAGCGGTTTTCCAAACCCTGCAGAAAGTCAACATGATGCTTTTATTGCCGGCCATGGAAGTACGGCACTTTCTGCCGCTATTGGTCTTGCACAAGGCAAACGACTACGTGGCGAAAAGGGAAAGGTGATCGCCATTATCGGTGACGGCGCTTTTACCGGTGGGATGGTATATGAAGGAATGAACAATATTCGTTCATTGTCCAACTTGATCGTCATTTTGAATGACAATAAGATGTCCATTTCCAAAAATGTTGGTTCTGTAGCACAATATTTAACGCAACTTCGAACCAGCCCCGGGTATTTTAAAGCAAAACGAGACGTTCAGTCTGTTTTAGATGCTGTACCGTTGATTGGACCGCCGGTGAGAAGAGGAATTCAAACGGTGAAATCTGCTTTTCGCAGATCATTGTATCATTCTACAATGTTTGAAGAAATGGGATTTCAGTATGCGGGCCCCATCAATGGTCATGATATTGGCGAATTGTGTGATCTTTTTTCAGCGTACCAATATGAACAAACCGCACCGATGTTTTTTCATATTTTGACTGTAAAGGGGAAAGGGTTTGAACCAGCAGAAAAAAATCCCGGAGAGTTCCATGGAGTTTCTGCATTTGACCTTGATCATATCACAGATCCTGATGTAGCTCCGCCTAGCAGTTTTTCCACTGTTTTTGGAGAAGAGTTGGCTAAGCTTGCGCAGAACGATTCTTCCGTTTGTGCAATTACTGCTGCTATGAAATATGGCACAGGTCTGCAATATTTCTATAAACAGCATAAAAACCGATTCTTTGATGTAGGAATGGCAGAAGAACACGCAGTTACTTTTTCGGCTGGGCTAGCGCAGGCAGGCATGAAACCAGTTGTAGCACTTTATTCTACTTTTCTTCAACGCGCCTATGACCAGTTGATTCATGATGTGTCTTTACAAAATGCTAATGTTTTGGTTGCAGTTGACCGAGCTGGATTAGTTCCAGGAGACGGAGCCACTCACCAAGGAATTTTTGACGCGGCGCTTTTTAGTCAAATTGATAATTTTAAAGTGGTTTCTCCCTGTAATTATGCGGAAACTCGGTATTGGCTAAAAAAACTTTTGTCTGAAAGCGGACCAAAGGCAATTAGATATCCGCGCGGCGAAGAGGAGTCTGTGCTTTCGGATCTTCCGTGTACGGGCAATGAATATGATTTGTATCATTTTGGCAAAGAGAGTTCGTTGTTTGCGTTTGTATGTTACGGTGCTGAGTCCGCACAAGTTTTGCAGGCTGCGAAACAGCGTGTAAAAAACGGGGAGCCTTCTATTGATGTTTTGAAACTTTGTGTCATTCATCCAATTTCTGAAGATATAGCCGACAAGCTTTTAGCGTATAAGCAGATTGTCTTTGTCGAAGAGGGAATCATGCGTGGTGGAATTGGAGAACATCTAGAACACCTTTTGAGAAAATCAGGTTTTGCGGGAACCTATCAACATATTGGGCTTCCCAGTCTTGGAATTTCACACGCTAGTGTTGAACAGCTTCGGTGTCAATTTGGATTGGATAAAGATTCATTATCGAAAATTGAAAGAGGTATATTGTGAAAATTCGTTTGGATCAGTATTTGTGCCAGCACGGCTTTGCACAAAGCCGTGAACGAGCCAAAGCTCTGATTATGGCCGGAATTGTCTATGTCGGAGAAGAAAAAAGTGACAAACCTGGCAATATGATTGATGAAAATGCACATGTAGAGGTCCGTGGACAAGATATTCGCTACGTCAGTCGAGGCGGATTGAAACTAGAAAAGGGCATGCAGGTATTTCCTATAACTCCCAAGGGAAAAGTCTGTATGGACATTGGTGCATCTACAGGCGGTTTTACGGACTGCATGCTTCAAAATGGGGCTATAAAGGTTTATGCTGTAGATGTAGGTTATGGACAGCTTGCATGGTCCTTGCGTTGCGATGAGCGAGTTATTAATATGGAGCGAACCAATATTCGTCATGTTACGCGGGAACAACTAGAAGATTCCATTGAATTTTTCAGTGTGGATGTTTCTTTTATTTCTTTAAAACATATTTTTCCTGTTGCACAAAATATTACTTGTGAACACGCTCAAGGAATTTGTCTAGTAAAACCTCAATTCGAAGCCGGCCGAGAAAAGGTAGGAAAGAAAGGCGTGGTGCGCGAAGCGCAAACACACTGTGAGGTAATCGAAGCTGCCAGCCGGTATGCGGTTGAAAACGGTTTTTCTGTGTTGGGGCTTGATTATTCTCCGATAAAGGGGCCCGAGGGAAATATAGAATTTCTAATGTATGTGGAAAAGAATTCCGCTCCGATAGGCCTTTCTGTGGAACAAATTAACATGGTCGTAGAGCGGGCACATCAATCGTTGTAAGGTGAACGAAATGACGGTATTTCTGGCGCTTAATTTAGGTAAGGAACAATCGGTACCCATTGCTCGAAAGGTAATTGCCATTTTCCAAAGGCTTAACGTTCAAGTAATCTTAGAAAAAAGAGCATTTCCTTTTTTTCAACAAGAAACATTTGTTCGCTTTATGTTACAGAACGATGCATTGTCTGAGTGCGACATTATTATCACCATTGGTGGAGACGGTACAATTTTACATATTGCTCGATATAGCCTTGGCTCTGGAAAACCTTTGTTCGGCATTAATTTAGGACGAATGGGATTTCTTGCCACGGTGGAGGAAAATGAACTGGAGACCAAACTGGCCCGTCTCGTAAAAGGTGATTATACGCTCGATCAGCGAAGGCTTTTATCGGTTTCTGTGCAGGGGAAAAACACTTTTCAAAAATACGCTTTAAATGATTTGGTAGTTTTTAAACGTAGTATCGCTCAAACTGTTGATGTTCAAATCTGGTGCGATGATATTCTGGTTAATCACTATCAAGGAGATGGAGTTGTAGTAGCAACTCCCACTGGTTCTACTGCTTATTCTCTTTCTGCTGGCGGACCAGTATTGGATGCGCGTATTTCTGGATTGGTGGTTACACCAATTTGTGCACATAGCATGCATAGCCCTCCTATGGTTTTTTCGGCAGAACGAAAACTCCGAATTCAAGTCTCTTCACCTACGCAAGAGTTTGCGTTTTTAAGTTGCGATGGAATGCAGGAAGAACAGATTGCGAGGGACGATATAGTAGATGTATCGCTTTCTGCACACTATATTTCCTTGATCTGTTTTAATGAAGCCGATCAGTTTGAGGCAATTGATAAAAAACTGAAAGGACGGTAACTGAATGAAAAATGCCCGGCATAGCAAAATTTTAGAATTAATAGAGCAACATCCCATTGATAAACAAGAAGAATTGTTAAGTCACTTGAGACGAACTGGCTTTGATGTAACTCAAGCAACGGTTTCGCGTGATATTCGGGAGTTAGGTCTTGTGAAAATTGCAACTGGAAATGGTGGTTATCGTTATGTGGCTGCCTCTGGTGCTGGAAGATCCGCGCATTCTCCTAGCCGATTCGAAACAATTTTTCGTGAATCGGTTCTCCGGGTGGATTATGCGGGACATATTGTTATGGTAAAATGTTATACTGGTATGGCCAATGCTGCTTGTGAAGTATTTGATGCAATGGTTTGGAATGGCGTAGTTGGAACATTGTCTGGTGATGATACGTTTATTGTTTTGATGCGGGAGGAAAAAACAGCAGCCCAGCTTTGCCAAGAGCTTGCAAAATATATTCCTCACTGAGTCGACAAACGGAGATAATTATGCTGTGTGAATTAAAAATTGAGAATGTTGCAGTAATTGAACAAGCTACGGTTCGCTTTACAGACGGGCTAAATGTGCTTTCTGGTGAAACCGGAGCTGGTAAATCAATTCTAATTGACTCAATCAACGCGATTTTGGGAAATCGAACGTCTCGCGAGATGGTTCGAAGTCATACTTCCAAGGCGCGCATCTGGGCTACTTTTAGCAAGTTGCCTTCTAAAGTTTGCCATCAGATTGAACAAGCGGGTTATGAAGTAGGCGATGAATTGCTCTTATATCGTGAGATTGGTGCAGATGGAAAAAGTATCTGCCGTGTAAATGGCATGCCAGCTACCGCTTCTGCTGTGCGCTCTCTTTGTTCCGGCCTGATTGCGATTCACGGACAGCATGATAACCAGAGCCTCATGGATTCGTCTACACATCTAGGTGTATTGGATGCTTTCGCTCAAAACCAAAAAAAACATGAAGAATATTATACGGTTTATCGAAAATTATGCAAGGTGAAAAAGAAAATTGATTCCTTGGAAATGGATGAATCGGAAAAAGAAAAACGCATGGAACTTTTGCGGTTTCAATGTGAGGAAATCGAAATGGCGCAGCTTACTTCTGGTGAGGAAGAAGAATTGGTGCAGCGCCGCGATTTAATTCGTCATGCACAAAAAATTACAGAACAGCTTACCTTAGCTTATCAGGCATTAGATGGTGCTGATGAAAACTCTGGAGCAGCGGAAATGTTGGGAAGTGCATCCTCAGCTCTAGAAAGTATTCGTAATTATGACGAGAATCTTTCCAGTGTCAGCGAAAAGCTCAGCGATTTATATTACGTCGCTAGAGATGTTGCCAGCGATATTGCTAACTTACTTGATCAAATGGATTTTGATTCCCGAGAATTGGATCAAGTGGAAGAACGCCTGGATTTAATTTACAGGCTAAAGCAAAAATATGGCCAGAGCATCGATGAAATTTTGACTTATTTCGAAAATGCGCGGAAAGAACTGCATTCCATTGAAACCAGTACCGAACAATTGGAAAAATTGTATCAGGAACAGGCGGATTTGTATGAAAAAGCGAAACGTTTAGCCGATGTTCTGACCCAAACCCGTATGGATGCATTTCAACGCTTCAACGAACAGATTACAGAGGCACTGGCTTTCTTGAATATGCCAGGAATCCGATTTGTACTTCATCATCAAAAGGGACCGTTGGCGTCTTCAGGACAGGATCAAATTGAATTTTATATTTCTACCAATGCAGGCGAAGAGGCCAAATCGCTCGCTAAAATTGCATCCGGCGGTGAACTTTCGCGAATTTTGTTGGCTGTAAAGAGCGCTTTGGCCGATAAGGATGAAATTGGAACGGTCATTTATGATGAAATCGATACAGGTGTCTCGGGTCTTGCAGCGGGAAGAATTGGAGAGAAATTGAAACAAACGTCCCAAGGTCGACAGGTGATTTGTATCACTCACACTGCACAAATTGCGGCTTTTGCGGATGAACATCTTTTGATTCAAAAACATGTTCGAGGCGATCGAACATTTACAGAAATCCATTCGTTGGATGAGTCTCAGCGCGTTAAGGAACTGGCTAGGATTATTTCGGGTGATAATATTACAGAGATTGCTTTGGCCAATGCGCGTGAGATGATGCAAATCCATCGTGCGGATCAATTGAAAAAATCAAATTCTCTTGTTTGACAAGGAAGGCGATTCGTGCTAAACTGAGTTGAGTAAACGCAATGACGGGAACCAGTAGCTATGTTGAGCGGCATAGAGAGCCCCTGGTTGGTGAAAAGGGGAGCGGGACACATAGTGAATACATCCCTGAGCGGCAGTTCTGAACATAAAAGTAGGTTCTGACGGGTGCGCCCGTTAAAGCGTGGTCGTGTTCACTGGACACGCAGAGGCTGGCTTTGTGAAAAGTCGGTAAACAGAGGTGGTACCGCGAATTTCTCGCCCTCTGCCAATTGCGATTGGCAGAGGGCGTTTTTCGTTCTTTGCCGGAAAAACCAAAGGGGGAAAAACAATGGAAAAGAACGTATTCGATTTATTTCAGGAGCGTGGTCTGGTAGCTCAGGTCACCGACGAAGAGGCGGTCCGAAATTTACTGGGACGAGAAAAAATTACATTTTATACGGGATTTGACGCAACCGCAGACAGTTTACATGTTGGCCATTTTATGCAGTTGATTGTTATGCGTCATATGCAACAAGCTGGACATCGTCCAATCATCTTGCTGGGTGGCGGCACAACAATGGTTGGTGACCCCACTGGAAAAACGGATATGCGTAAAATGCTATCCAAGGAGCAAATTCAACATAATGTCGAATGCTTCAAAAAGCAGATGAGCAAGTTTATTGATGTCTCCGACGGAAAAGCTCTGTTTTTGAATAACGCAGATTGGTTGTTGAATTTGAACTACATCGATTTTCTTCGCGAAATCGGAGTTCATTTTTCTGTCAATAAAATGCTCACTTATGAATGCTTTAAAACTCGTTTAGAGAGAGGACTATCTTTTATCGAATTCAATTATATGCTAATGCAAAGCTACGACTTTTTGCAGTTGGCACGAAAATATAATTGTAAAATGGAATTTGGCGGCAATGATCAATGGTCCAATATCATTGGTGGCGTAGAATTGAACCGCAGATGCGACGGACGTGATGTATACGGAATGACCTTTACTCTTTTGACCACTCGTGAAGGCAAAAAAATGGGTAAAACAGAAAAGGGAGCCGTGTGGCTCGATCCGGAAAAAACATCTCCGTATGAATTTTTCCAATACTGGCGCAATATTGATGATTGCGAAGTACAGAATTGCCTTAAACTGCTGACAAATGTTCCCGTAGACGAAATTGAAGCAATTGATATGACCGATGGACGTTCCATTAACAACGCCAAAGAACGGCTGGCTTTTGAATTGACCAGTCTTGTTCATAGCAAAGAGGATGCACAAAAAGCGCTCGATACTGCGCGCAGTCTTTTTGGTGGTGGTGCGGATGCAGAGCATATGCCGTCTACTACTTTGTCACCTGATCTTGTTTCGGACGGAGCGGTAACTTTGTTGGACGCTATGGTCGCAGCAAAATTAACCGCCAGCAAAGGAGAGGCCCGTCGTTTGATTCAGCAAGGCGGAATTTCTCTGGACGGTCAAAAAATTGAAGACCCGATGCATACAATTTCTGTAGAACAGCTTTCGAATGGCGTAGTAATCAAAAAGGGCAAAAAGGTTTATCATAAAATTAGTCTTTAATTTATAAATAAAAAAGTCCGCATTGCTTTTGTTCAATGCGGACTTTTTTTATTCCAGAACAAGATATTCTGCTGGAATATTCTCCTCCAAGACCGATTGGATATAAGTACGACTCAATGAACCGTTTCCATGGCTAGCAGCCAATTCGTCCGTATAGTCTCGGAACAAATATGCTCTTGCATTCTGGAAGTTTGCATCATAGTGCATCACTTCCGGAATGGCCTTCACATTGTCAATTACACAACTGGAAACGGTTCCGTCCGGTTGTGTAGTTTTTACAATGTCAAATGTTAAAATAATACCAATCAGGTTATCTGCCTGAATTTGAGTAGATACAAAATTTCCAAGTGAATAGGCGACAGGGACTTGCTTTCCATTGGAATCAGTCAAAACCTCGATTGTCTGAACGACATGTGGATGGGTACCAATAATGATATCCGCACCCCAATTTGCAATTTTCTGTGCCAAACTTCTCTGCGCATCATTTACGATATGACTGTTTTCAGTCCCCCAATGCACACCCACAACTACGATATCGGCCAAAGATCTGGCTTGCTCAATTTGAAATTGAATTATATCTTCCTGCGAAGTATAAATGATATTGGCTGTTGCATCTTGTGGTGTGGGAATTCCATTGGTGGAATCTGTATAGGCCAAATAGGCAATGCGAACTCCATTTTTTTCTTGTATGGGAATATTGTAATAGTCATTTTCTCCCGCGAATAACCCTGTGGTTACCACATCGTCCGGCATGGAGTCCCAAAAACGTCTGGTTGCAGCAATTCCTTGTGCGCCTTTATCGTAGGAGTGGTTGTTAGAAAGAGAAAAGACACGAAAACCAATGTCATACATTTCCCGAGCCAAGTCACCAGGAGTACAAAAACACGGATAAGAAGAAGGCGGTAATTCATCCGTCACCAATGTTTCCTGATTGATCCAGTTGATGTCAAAATTTTGATAAAAAGGCGCTACATTTTCATATAGATATTGAAAGTCATAACCGTCTCCACCAGCGCGTTTGCTCGCCTGTAAATAAAGGCCATCATGTATCAAGTTGTCTCCCGTAGCCGAGAAGTGAAGTGTAGTGACCGTCGGTTCCTGTACTTGACTGGATGATGCCGAACTTTCTTCTGTAAGAGTACTGGTTATACTATTCGAAACTTGTGTGGCAGCCATTCTAAAATTGTTTTCTCCAATGTACAAAAAAACACATGCCGCCATGAGAACCATTCCAACTACAAGAAAAATCATGCCAGTTGCGTGTTTGCGTCGATTAGACCTTCTCTTTTTCATGTAACAATCAAATCCTTCATTGTGTATTTTCCTGGTGGCTGATGAGACAACCACATAGCCGCACGTAATGCTCCACGAGCGAACACCATTCGTGAAGAGGCATGGTGCGATAGTGTTAATGATTCGTCTGCTCCGGCAAAGAGAATTTCGTGCTCTCCGGCAATTGTTCCGCCTCGCACCGAATGAATTCCAATTTCACCCATTGCACGTTTTTTCTGCCCTTTACGACCATACGTAAAAAATAGTTCTTTATCTGCGTTCCGCAGGCTTTTGGCAATACTCAATGCTGTTCCACTAGGAGAATCTACCTTGCCGCGATGATGTCTTTCTATAATCTCAATGTCAAAGTCTTCGCCCAAAGCCTTTTGCGCCACCAAAGCTAATTCGGTAAGCACATAGATTCCAAGTGACATATTGGCGCTTTCAAAAATGGGAATAAGCGTTGAAGCCCGCTGTAACACCTTTTCTTGTGCAACAGAAATTCCAGTTGTACCCACCACATACGGTATTTTTCGTTCACAACACCATTCAACCGTATCTGTAAGTAATTCCGGAACCGAAAAATCAATCACTACATCGGCCGGTGGAATATCATTGCCAAGTTTAGTAAAAACAGGGAACTCCATTTGTTGTCGAGAATCCTGTGAACAATCTATGCCCGCCTGAATAGACATTTCGTGATTCTGTGCCACAAGCTGTGAAATGGCCGTCCCCATTTTTCCGCAGCACCCAAGCAAAAGAATGTCAAGCATTGTCGAAAACTCCTTTCTTGATTATAACATAACAGCTCTCTCTGTAAAGTTTTTTCAGAGAGAGCTGTTTTAGAAAATTGAATTTTTAACAACACCGCATTACTGGAAGCCCGGCACTCAGCAAAGCATTTTGCACCCTTCTTATATCCGCCTTAGTGGGAGTAGGCAAGGGTAGTCGGCAATGTCCCACATCAATTCCCATAAGAGAAAGCGCCGCTTTCACCGGTATGGGATTTACATCACAAAAAAGAGCTTGTGCCAAATCCAGATATTGCTTTTGAAGCCTCGCGCTCAATTCGCATTCTCCATCAAAGTAGGCATAACAAATCTCATGTACAATTTCTGGCAACAAATTGGCCAATACAGAAATAACACCCATCCCGCCGAGTGAAAGTAGGGGTACAATCTGATCATCGTTTCCCGAATAAACCGGCAAATCGTCTCCACAGAGAGTAATGGTCTGCGCAATAGAACTAAAATTTCCACTTGCTTCTTTAGCGCCTACGATCAATGGATGCTTTGATAAAGCAAAATAGGTTTCCGGTTGAATATTCACTCCTGTTCTGGACGGAACATTATAAAGGATGCACGGAGATTGCACCTCATCTACAATTTTTGTAAAATGTTCCACCAATCCCATTTGATTGGTTTTATTATAATAGGGAGTGACTAATAAGAAACCATCCACATCCAGTTTTTTTGCTTCTTTTGAAAGTTCAATGGCATGTCTGGTATTGTTAGAACCCGTTCCAGCAATGACCGGGACACGATGTTTTGCCGCTTGTACAGCACAAGCAATCGCTGCCAAATGTTCTTCATCGTCTAATGTAGGCGCTTCTCCGGTTGTTCCACAGATGATAATTGCATCCGTATGGTGTGCAATTTGATATTGTACTAATTTTTCAAGAAGATCAAAATTTACACTTCCATCCTCGCGCATTGGCGTCACCAATGCAACTCCGGATCCTTTGAAAAGAAATTGCTTCATAAAGGACCCCTCGCTTTCAAGAGAGAAAACGTTTAGTCGAAGTATCCTTTTGCCGCTAAAAGTTCCGCCAAAAGGACTCCGCCGCCGGCCGCACCGCGCAGCGTATTGTGAGAAAGGCAGACAAACTTATAGTCGTATTGTGTATCCGGACGAAGACGTCCAATTGAGATCGCCATTCCATTCTCCAAATTTCGGTCTAATTTTGTTTGTGGACGATCCGCTTGTTCAAAATAATGTAAAAACTGTTTGGGAGCACTGGGCAGATTTAACTCTTGGGCAGGACCATAGAAGGAAGCCCATCTTTCTTTGATTTGCTCCATAGTGGGTTTACGATCAAAACTCACAAAAACTGCAGCCATGTGCCCATCGGAACAGGCTACACGCAAACACTGAGCCGTAATTGACGGCTTTTCCGCCGGAACAATCACACCGTCCGCAATATGTCCCCATAGTTTCAGCGGTTCCTGTTCGCTCTTTTCTTCTTCACCACCGATGTATGGAATGCAGTTATCTACCATTTCGGGCCAACTCTCAAATGTTTTTCCAGCTCCGGAAATTGCCTGATAAGTGCAAACCAAGCATTTTGTTACTCCAAAGTCCTTCATCAAGGGATGAAGAGCAGGGACATAGCTTTGTAAGGAACAGTTGGATTTGACCGCAATAAATCCACGCTTTGTTCCAAGACGCTTACGCTGTGAATCGATGATTTGAATATGCTCTGCATTAATTTCAGGTACCACCATAGGAACATCTGGCGTAAAGCGGTGTGCACTGTTATTAGACACAACAGGGCACTCTGCCTTGGCATAGGCTTCTTCCAGCGCACGAATTTCGTCTTTTTTCATATCCACAGCGCAAAAAACAAAATCCACTTGAGAGGCGACTGTCTCCACCTCAGAGGCATTCAATACAATCATTTTTTTTGCTTTTTCCGGAATAGGAAAAGGCATCGCCCATTTATTTCCGACAGCCTCTTCATAGGTTTTACCTGCGGATCTCGGAGAGGCAGCTACCGCCGTCAGGTCAAACCAGGGATGATTTTCCAACAACGAAACAAATCTTTGTCCTACCATTCCAGTGGCGCCCACGACCCCTACTTTAAACTTTCTCATGAAAACTCATCCATCCTTTCTCACCACATCTTTATTGTATGTAAGATTCCTTTGTGTTGTTACAGTTTGGGAATCAGACAATCCGATTGAAAGTGCTATGGTATTAAAAAAACCGGCTTGAAAACCGGTGAAAAATACAATATAATATATGGGATTGCTTGTTCGACAATCTTTTGCACAAGCCTCATACATTTCTGTTTTTCTTCATAAATATACCATCCTGAAAAATCGTTGTCAACGTAAAAGGAATAATGCCTATGCTAAAAAGTGAATTTTATTATGACCTTCCTCAGGAACTAATTGCACAAGAACCCTGTATTCCACGCGATGCAGCGCGTCTTATGTACTTAAAAAAAGAAAATGGAGCTATAGAGCATCGTGTGTTTCATGATCTGCCGCAGATTTTGGAACCCGGAGACCTCCTGGTGATCAACAACTCCAAAGTGCTTCCTGCCCGTTTAATCGGTCACAAGGCACAAACCGGCGCAGTGTGTGAGCTTCTTCTGCTCAGAGAAGAGGAAAAAGACGTGTGGGAATGTCTTGCAAGACCGGGGAAACGACTTCATCCCGGAAATTCAATCGAATTTGGCGACGGAACTCTAAAAGCTCAAATTATCGAAACAAAATCCGATGGAAATAAAATGGTTCGATTCACTTACGATACACAAACTCTGTATGAAAAACTTGACGCTTTTGGAAAAATGCCTCTTCCGCCTTATATTCAAAAACAATTGGAGGATGGGTCTCTCTATCAGACGGTTTATGCAAAGGAACTTGGCAGCGCAGCCGCGCCTACGGCAGGTCTGCACTTTACGCCAGAATTGATGGAGACTTTAGAAGGCAAAGGAATTCACTTCGCAGAAGTTACGCTGCACGTCGGATTGGGGACTTTTCGACCTGTCAAAGAAGAAAATATTACGGACCATAAGATGCACAGCGAATGGTATAGCATCGATGGAAAAAATGCTGAAAAAATCCAAAAAGCCAAACAAGAAGGGCATCGTGTAATTGCGGTGGGCACTACAAGTTGCCGAACGCTGGAAGCTGCCGCAACAACGCACGGCACTATTTGTTCTTGCAGTGGAAATACAGATATTTTTATTTATCCTGGATACAAATTTCAAGCAATCGATGGCCTCATTACGAATTTTCATCTGCCGGAAAGTACACTTATTATGCTAGTATCTGCATTTTGTGGCTATGAAAACACTATGAATGCGTACAAAACTGCTGTGCAAGAAAAATATCGCTTCTTCAGTTTTGGAGATGCAATGCTTATCCTGTAATAAAGAAATCATTCAAGAGGCATGTGAAATGCCTCTTTTTTAAAAAAAATCAATTTACCACTTTACTATGATAATGTGATGTAGTATAATGACATCATTGCATAAAGGATTTTTGTTTGAAAGAGGTTTTTATGATGAAAAAGGTTCTGGCTTTTATTGCGACTGCCGTTCTCGCAAGTGCATTTATGACTGCATGTTCAACAACAAATTCGACGACGTCGGAAACTTACAGCACGACGTTGGCAGATATTCAAGAAAAGGGAGAATTGGTTATCGGGTTGGACGACACATTTGCACCAATGGGATTTCGCGATGAGGCAGGAAATCTGGTTGGATTTGATATTGATCTTGCGAATGCGGTTTGTGAACAATTGGGCGTTACTGCTACATTCAAACCAATCGATTGGGATTCAAAGGAGTTGGCTCTCAGTTCCGGAACCATTGACTGTGTATGGAACGGCATGTCAATTACACCAGAGCGTGAAGAGCAAATGAGCCTTTCGCAGGCCTATCTAAACAACAAAATTGTTATCATGACCAAAGATGGTGTAACAGTTAACAATAAAGAAGATCTTGCTAATTATCAGATTGGAATTCAGGCCGGTAGTGCAGCATTAGAAGCAGTAAAAGCAGATGATATTTACGATTCCATTCAAGGAAATATAACAGAGTATCCTACATACGATGAAGTGATTTTGGATATGGAAGCCGGCCGCCTAGACTGCATGATTATTGATGAAGTTTACGGTGGATATAAAAACGAAAAAATGGGACAAGTCTTCTCGATTTCGGATATCAACTTTGGAGATGACTTATATGCAATTGGTTTTCGCAAAGGTGATACGGAGCTTACCCAAGCCGTCAACGATGCCCTAAATGCTTTGATTGCGAATGGAAGCGCTGCTAAAATTAGCAACAACTGGTTTGGAGCGGATATTGTAGTAAAACCGGAATAAAATTTTTAGCGGGCGGCGATTTACCGCCCGTTTTCAATGAATAAGAGAGGGAAAGACCATGAACCTACAGTATATACAGTCGATTCTTCCATCGCTGTTATCGGGTACCGTTCAAACGCTTTATATCTTTTTTGGGACGCTGATTTTATCTCTTCCGCTAGGACTTCCATTTGCATTGGGCTCCATTTCTCGGTTCATACCTGTTCGGGCAATTTGTAAAATTTATATTTGGATTTTTCGCGGAACACCGTTAATGTTGCAACTGTTTTTTGTATACTATGGGCTTCCCATTATGATGCAACAGATAAATCCAGCTTGGGCAGATTTTTTTCGGATGGAAAACACCACTGCCGCCGTTGTAACCTTTGTTCTTAACTATGCGGCTTATTTTGCTGAAATTTACCGTGCGGGAATTCAATCTATTGAACCGGGACAACATGAAGCTGCAAAAACTCTCGGATTTTCAAGATGGCAAACTATGCGTATTATTATTATTCCGCAAACTATTGCCCGTGTAATTCCACCTATTAGCAATGAAGTAATCACCTTAGTAAAGGACACCGCACTCGTAACCGCAATTGGCGTTGCAGAACTTTTAAAAGCGGCTAAAGATGCGAACAATCGTGATGTCAATCCGACCTCCTTTTTTGTAGCTGCCATCATTTATTTGATTTTGACTTTTGTTCTGACACTCTTATCTCAGTGGTGTGAAAAACATTTTTCACGTCACGAGAAAAAGGAGGAATAACGGATGCCTATTTTATCAATTGAAAATGTGTGCAAAAAGTTCGGAAATTTCGATGCGTTGAAAGACGTTTCTCTTCAAGTGGAAAAAGGAGAGGCCGTTGCAATTATTGGTTCTTCAGGCAGTGGAAAAAGTACTTTACTAAGATGCATCAACAATCTGGAAACCGTTACATCCGGAAAAATTATCATTGACCAAGATGTTTTGGTAGACACCGTAAACGGAACAGCTTGCTATCCATCCGAAAAAGAAATTCGGCGTATATGCACAAAGACCGGAATGGTCTTTCAGCATTTCAACTTATTTCCACATTTAAGTTGTCTCGAAAATATTACCGTTGCTCCCATCAAAATTCTAAAAAGGGATCCCGAAATAGTAAAAAAAGAAGCAATGGAACTTTTAGAAATCGTAGGCCTTGCTTCAAAAGCCACACAATATCCGGCACAATTATCTGGAGGGCAAAAGCAACGAATTGCGATTGCTCGCGCGCTGGCAATGCATCCTGAAATAATGTTGTTTGATGAGCCCACGAGTGCGTTAGATCCAGAAACGACCAACGAGGTTATTACTACCATTCAAAAACTCGTAGAACAAAAAATCACGATGTTAATTGTTACGCACGACATGCGCTTTGCTAAAAATTCCGCTTCCCGCGTAATATTTATGGATGACGGAGCAATTATTGAAGAAAATACACCTGAAAATTTGTTCAATCACCCTAAAAATGAGCGTCTAAGAGCCTTTCTTCAGTCCGTGGAGCGATAATAAAAAGGGATCGAAACTCTGGTTTCGGTCCCTTTTTTGATTAGGAGTTTTATGTTATACTATAATTATTCCTATGAAAGTTGTAAGGGAGCTTTTCAATGCCAAAAGATAAATTGAAAACCGTATATGTCTGTACGACTTGCGGAGAAGTTTCTACTCGCTGGTTGGGGCGCTGTCCCTCTTGTGGCGAATGGAATACGATGGTAGAGGATGTAGTTCGTGAAACAAAAAGCAGAGGACTTTCTTCTCAAAGTGCCCGCGGTGGTGTTTCTTCCGCCGGAATGCACGAAGCAGTTGCTAGTAAATTAAAGGATATCAGCACTACTGAAAAACATAGCCGCATCCTAACCGGAATTAGCGAATTGGATCGTGTTTTAGGTGGTGGCATTGTCGTTGGAAGTGTTGTTCTGCTTGGTGGTGAACCAGGGGCAGGGAAGTCAACGCTTTTATTACAGCTTTGTGGAGCGGTTTCAGCTAAACAGATACAGGTTTTGTACGTCACGGGTGAGGAATCGACTCGACAAGTAAAGTTACGTGCTTTGCGTTTAAAAGTTTCTCAAAACGATATTTCACTAGCTGCCGAAACAGATATCGACGCAATTTGTGAGCTGATTCAACATACAAAACCTGGACTTGTTGTAATTGATTCTATACAAACCATGCATTGCTCTGATATCTCGTCATCTGCCGGAAGTGTTTCACAGGTCAAAGAGTGTACTTCAAGACTTTTGGCTGTTGCAAAAACAAACGAAATTCCTACCTTTATTGTCGGTCATGTAAATAAAGATGGCGCCATTGCAGGTCCAAAAGTTATGGAACATATCGTAGATACCGTTCTGTATTTTGAGGGCGACAAAATGCTTCCATATAGAATTTTGCGTGCTGTAAAAAACCGGTATGGATCTACCAATGAAATTGGAATGTTCGATATGACGGGAACTGGACTTAAAGTAATAGAAAATCCTTCATTGCTTCTTTTGGAAGGCCGTCCCGTAGGAGTGAGCGGAAACTGTGTTGCATGCACAATGGAGGGCTCACGTCCGATTTTGTCTGAAGTACAGGCGTTGGCAACTAAAAGCGGATTTGGAACGCCTAGGCGCGCTGCCTGCGGCTTTGATTTTAATCGCATGAATTTATTATTGGCGGTCCTGGAGAAACGCGCAGGTTTCTTCATGGGCAATTTGGATGTTTATATCAATATTGTAGGTGGACTCGATCTAGATGAAACAGCTTGTGATCTCTCGGTTTGCATGGCAGTTATTTCGAGTCTATTAGATAAGCCGGTTCCTGACGATATGATTGCAATTGGCGAAGTAGGACTTGGCGGAGAGATCCGCAATGTAATCAATCTTGAAGCTCGCTTACGCGAGGCACAAAGAATGGGCTTTACAAGAGCAGTAATTCCAAAGCACAGCATGCGGCAGTTAGATTATGAAAATTTTTCCAACATGGAATTACTTGGTGTCACATATATAAAACAGGCAATTTCTTTGTTATAAAGTAATAGGAGGTTTTTAGCCTCCTATTTTTAATTTAATAATGCCCGAAAGAGGGAATCGTTAGAAATTGTAGATTTGAACCTTTAACCTTGGATATGATATACTGAACACAAGAAATCAAGAAACACTATTTCGCTAAAGAGTATAACTTTCGCGAAGTGGGGCGGCCCAACGGTGAACGCT